>NZ_JBHVGB010000014.1:29737-59645 GCF_042801335.1 Nocardioides sp. NPDC057577
ATGCTGGCGAGAGCGAGCGGGTCGCCGCGGTGCGGGAGCTCGAGGAGGAGACCGGTCTCCGGGTCACCGAGGCCGATCCGCTCGTGCGACGACACTCAGTCCGTGGTGCGGCGGCCCCCCGGCCGTGCCCTGGCCCTCCCCCTCAGTAGGCCCAGGGCGTCCACCCACAGCATCAGGCTGTGTACGACGGACCGAAGATGTAGGCGCATGGTCAGCGGAAGGCGCCGAGCGCGACGATGCCGGCGGCTGCCACGGCGGCGACGCCGAACATCGTGTTGCCGACGGCCGGCGGCATCCCGCCACGGTGCTTGTGCTCCGACGGGTCGGGCTTGCGGAGGCTGCGGACGGCGTCGAGGACGTTGTTGCGGATCGACTCGACGGCGGTCAGGTCACTGCGGTGACGTGCGGTGATCGTGGTGGTAGCCATGGTGTTTCCTCTTCTCGGCGGACGGCGCTGGCCGTCCGTTGTCCGGCGGCCTTCACGTGAGAGAAACGGGGTCGCGGCCAGGTCATGACGCAGCTTTTCGCCACTTTGGAGTTACAGAAGATCCACATCTGAGAAACTTCACGCCGAGCCCGTACGCTGCGCGTCATGACCACGTCGCTGGTGGAGATCACGCGGGAGTGGGGCCGGATCGGAGTCATCGGGTTCGGCGGGCCGCCCGCCCACATCCGCCTGCTGCGCGAGACCGTCGTCGAGCGCCGCGGTTGGGTCGAGCCGGAGGAGTTCGAGGACGCGATCGCGACCTGCAACCTGCTCCCGGGACCCTCCTCGACCCAGCTGGCGATCTTCACGGCCTGGCGGGTTCGCGGGGTGCTCGGTGCGCTGGTCGGCGGGCTCGCGTTCATCCTGCCGGGTCTGGTGCTGATCCTCGCCCTGGCGGCGCTGTTCCTGGGCGACCCGCCCGCGTGGGTGCTCGGCGCGGGTGCCGGGGCCGGCGCGGCGGTCGCCGCGGTCGCGGTCCAGGCGGGCTGGGCGCTGGTGCCGTCCTCCTATGAGCGGACCTCGTCGCGTCCGCGATGGATCCTCTACGCCGTCGTCGGCACCGTCGCCGCCGCGACCACCGGGGCCTGGGTAGTCCTCGTGCTCATCGGCGCCGGGCTCGTCGAGGTCGCGATGCGGAGGCCGTGGCGTACGAACTCGTTCCAGTCGGTCCTCACCGTGCCGGTCCTGGCCCAAGGAGCGCTCACCGCGACGGTGGCGGCGCCGCTGGCGTGGACGGCCTTCAAGGTCGGCGCGCTGTCGTACGGGGGAGGGTTCGTGATCATCCCGCTGATGCAGGCAGATGCGGTCGACCGCTACGGCTGGATGAGCGACGCCGAGTTCCTCAACGCGGTCGCGCTCGGGCAGATCACCCCGGGCCCGGTCGTCCACACCGTCGCGGTCGTCGGCTTCGCGGCGGCCGGACTCCTCGGCGCGCTGGGCGCTGCCGTGATCGCGTTCGGGCCGTCGTTCGTGATGATCATCGCGGGCGGACGGCACTTCGAGGCGCTGCGCTCCTCACCGCTCGCCCGTGCCTTCCTCGAAGGGGCCGGGCCGGCCGCGATCGGGGCGATCCTCGGGTCCGCGGTGCCGCTCGCCATGGCGACGAGCGAGTGGTGGCAGTGGGTGGTGCTGGCTGCCGCCGGCGTACTCCTGCTGCTGCTCAAGCGAGGAGTCGTGCTCACGCTCCTGCTCGCGGCAGGGGTGGGTGTGGTCGTCGCGCTCGTCGGTGGGCCGCTGCCGTGATTGCTGACCGAGGTAACTCGGTCGGCGCTCGCTCTCCTCGTGGAGTTCCACGAAGGAAGTGGATGTTCACCGAGTTACCTCGGTGAACATCCCGCCACTCGGTTAGAGGTAGAGCCCGCCGGACGTGTCGCCGTGGTCGTGCTGGCTGCCCTGCGCGGGCCCGCCCTGGCCGGCGGCCGGCTGACCCTCGGGGGAGAGGCTCACGCCCGGCGGCAGGCCCTTGCGGATCTGCTCGAACTGGGCGCGCGCGGCGACCTGCTGGGCGTAGATGGCGGTCTGGATGCCGTGGAAGAGACCCTCGAGCCAACCGACCAGCTGCGCCTGCGCGATCCGCAGCTCACCCTCGGAAGGGGTCTGTTGCTCGGCGAACGGCAGCGAGAGCCGCTCCAGCTCCTCGACCAGCTCGGGTGCGAGCCCGGACTCGAGCTCCTTGATCGAGGCCTGGTGGATCTCGCGGAGCCGGTTGCGGGAGGCCTCGTCGAGCGGGGCGGCCTTCACCTCCTCGAGCAGCTGGCGGATCATCGAACCGATCCGCATCACCTTCGCGGGCTGCTCCACGAGGTCGGTCACATCGCGCTCTTCGTCCTCGTTCGCCTCCGGTGCGGTGGCGTTCTTGAGTACGTCGGCGGGCACCGCGATCGGCTGCCCGTCGGGTCCGATCACCACGACTTCCCCGGTCTGCTCCTGAGTCATGCGCCCAACCCTACCTACGGCGCGGTGGTCAACAGGATCTTGCCGGTGTGGGTGCCGGACTCCATGAGCCGGTGTGCCTCGGCGGCCTCCGCCAGCGGAAGTACGTCCTGCACGACCGGCTTCACCTCGCCGGCCTCGACCATCGGCCAGATGCGCTCGACGACCTCGGCGCAGATCGTCGCCTTCTGCTCGACCGGGCGGCCGCGGAGGTTGGTGGCGATCACCGCGGCCCGCTTGCGGAGCAGGGCGTTGATGTCGAGCTCGGCCTTGGTGCCGCCCTGCATGCCGATGATGACCAGACGACCCTCGGGGTTGAGCGCGTCGATGTTGCGGGCGAGGTATTTCGCACCCATGTTGTCCAGGATGACGTCGGCGCCGCCGTAGACCTTGGCGACCTCGACGAAGTCCTGGTCCTTGTAGTTGATGGCGACCTCGGCGCCGAGCGACTTGGCGACCTCGGCCTTCTCGGCCGAACCGACCGTGGTGATCACCCGGGCGCCGATCTGGCTGGCGAGCTGGATGGCCATCGTGCCGATCCCGCCGGCACCGCCGTGGACCAGGAACGTCTCGTCGGGAGTCAGCCCGCCGACCATGAACACGTTGGACCACACGGTGGTGGTGACCTCGGGGAGCGCGGCGGCGGTGACCAGATCGACCCCCTCCGGCACCGGCATCACCTGTCCGGCCGGGACGGCGACCTTCGTGGCGTACCCGCCGCCGGCCAGGAGCGCGCACACCTCGTGGCCGATCTCCCACTCGTCGACGCCCTCGCCGACCGCCGAGATGACGCCGCTGCACTCCATCCCGATGATGTCGCTGGCGCCCTTCGGGGGCGGGTAGAAGCCCTGGCGCTGCAGCAGGTCTGCCCGGTTGAGCCCCGCGGCGGCGACGTCGATCACGACCTCACCGGGTGCCGGCTCCGGGTCGGGTCGGTCGGTGACGGTGAGGACCTCAGGCCCTCCGGGCTGCTCTGCTACGACGGCTCGCATGCCTCCAACACTAGGGGGCTGCATGAGGGGTGAGTTGTGCGCCTGGTGTCGTGTAACACGTCGTTCGTAGGACTGTCCGGTCGTTCTGAACGACCGGATAGTCGGTGTAACAGCGTGTTACAGCTGGCGCGCGAGCCACTGAGGCGATTCCTCAGATCGACTTCAGGTCCGTCCAGGTGTCGATGTCTCGATGCTCGTCGCCCTCGGACGGGACCTCGACGAGGTCGAGGCCGGCCAGGAGCTTGCGCAACGGCATCCCGTGCTGCCCCTCGTGGTCGGGACGGACCTCGGCGAGCCGTGCGGAGGAGAGGACCAGGGCCAGCTGGCGCCGCTCGTCGGGCCCGACGAGCACGGCGCCGTCGCGACCGAACGCCGCCTCCCGGAGCCGCGACAGGGTCCGCGGACGCAGGAAGGGCATGTCGACGGCGATCACCCCGACGTACGCCCGCGTGGTCAGGAGCGCGTCCACGCCGGTCAGCAGGGCGGCGACCGGGCCGCCGAAGCGGGGATCCTCGCGGACGAAGGTCACCGGGCGCTCGGTGTGCACCGGGTCGCCCACGACGACGACCTCCATCGCGTCGACGACGGCGTCCAGCGTCCAGGCCAGCATCGTGCGGCCGCCGAGCTCGATCCCGGACTTGTCGATCCCGTCGAGGCGGGAGCTGCGTCCTCCGGCGAGCAGCACGGCTGCGTACGGCTCCCATTCGTCCCAGGCAGTCACGCCCCGGACTCTAGTCTGGAGAGGTGACCACCTGGAACCGCCTCCGGATCAGCCTCGTGCAGCACGCCTCGGGTCTCGAGCCCGACGACAACCGGTCACTCCTGGCCGAGCTGACGCCGAGCGACAGCGACATGGTCGTCTTCCCGGAGGTGTTCGCGCGCGACTTCGGCAAGCCGGGATCCGACCTGAGCCCTTACGCCGAGAGCACGGACGGGCCGTTCGGGACCGAGCTGTCCCGGGTGGCCGGCGAGCGTGGGGCCACGGTGGTGGCCGGGATGCTGGAGACCAGCGGTGATCCTGGCGGCCGGCCGTTCAACACGCTGCTCGTCCGGGGCGGGGCGGAGGCGGCGTACCGGAAGATCCATCTCTACGACTCCTTCGGCTACAAGGAGTCCGACGCGCTGGTCGCCGGCGCGATCGAGCCCGTCGTGGTCGACGTCGCGGGGGTGCCGACGGGGCTGATGACCTGCTACGACCTGCGCTTCCCCGAGCTCGCGCGACGCCTGGTCGAGAAGGGCGCCGAGCTGATCGTGCTGCCGGCCGCGTGGGTGGCCGGTCCGCGCAAGGTCGACCACTGGCGCACGCTCGTGCGAGCACGCGCGATCGAGAACACCGTCTTCATCGCGGCGGCTGCCCAGTCGGCCCCTCGCTACTGCGGTCACTCCATGGTCATCGACCCTCTCGGGGACGTGCTGGCCGAGGCCGGGGACGGCGACGAGATCGTCTCCGCGACGATCGATCGAGCCGTGCTCGAGGAGGCGCGCCGCACCAACCCCTCCCTGGTCAACCGCAGAATGTGACCCTCGTCAACAACTCCCCGTCACAGCGGTAAACGGATATCGATGACTCGTTAGGTTCACCCCTTCCCCGGTACCCTCGTCTGTTATGGACCGAGCCCCCCGCCGTCGCGCTGACAAGAGCAAGCGTGGCCGTCGTGCAGCCGGTCGCAGCGAACCCACACCCGCTTACGTCGAGCCGACCTCGAGCGAGGCGCTGGCCTATGACCAGTGGGCGGAGGACGACTGGGCGGGCTATCAGGACACCGGCCAGACCTTCGACCAGCAGAGCAACGGCCCCGGCTGGAGCGATAACGGCTGGGCCGACGAGGCGTGGTACGACGAGCGTCAGCCGCCCCAGGAGCCTCCCTCCACGGGTGGTGGTCGCCGGATCGCCGGGCGTGCCGAGCCCGAGCAGTTCGACGAGCCGAACGGCTACACGGGCAAGCGTGCCGCGCGGACCGCACCGGAGGAACCCTCCTACGGCGGCTACCCGGCGCCGGATTACCGGGCCGAGCCCGCGCCGGCCCTGAGCGGGCCGACCGCGCCGCCGCCGAGCGCGTGGCAGGCGCCGGCCTACTCCACGCCGGCTCCCTACCTCGCGACGACCGGCCTGGCGCAGGCGCCGCAGACGCCGCAGACGCCGCCCCACGTCCAGCAGCCGGGCTATCAGGCCGACCCCTACCAGTCCGGCCATCTCGAGCCGGTCCGTGATCCCGCCGGGCCCTACGACATCGAGCCGTCGGGCCGGCCCACCCCTGCCGCCAAGGTGACCTCGTTCCTCGCGCAGCCGAGGGTCCCCGGAGCAGGCGCCGCCCGCGCGGGCCTCGGCCTCATCGAGAGCCTGACCGCCGGCACCGTCCGGGCGATCTGGCTGGTCGCGCTCGCCGTCGGCGTGCTCGGCCTCGTGGTCAGTGCGTTCGACCTGGGCCCGGAGATCTTCGGCAGCCTCGGCGCCGTCGTGGTCGGCACCGCCTATACCTTCGCGCTGGCGCACCGCACCGGTGGCCGCCCGCTGATCTTCGGATCGCTGGCAGGGGTCGCCGGGCTCGTCGTGGTGCTCGTGGACAACGAGGCGCTGCGTACGGGTGCGGCGGTTCTGGTCGCATCGGTGGCCGCGGTCCTCGCGGTGATGGCCACCGTCCCGTCGCGTCGCTTCCCGAAGACGATCCGGGAGACGTTCATCGCAGTCGGCATCGCCGCACTCGGAAGCTTCGCCGCGCTCGGCTTCGAGCCGGTCGTGATGGTCTCCCGATTCGAGTACGCAACGCTGGCCTGCTCGCTCGCGATCGCCTTCTTCGCGGTCTACCGCCTCGGTGCCGGCCTGCACGGCCTCGGCCGGCGCGGCGCGATCATCGTCGGCATCGGTGGCCTGATGCTCGCGCTCACCCTGATCTACGCCGAGATGCTGCGCCGCTACGGCAGCACCGGCCTGATGGACTCGGTCGACGACATGCAGCGCTGGTGCCGCATCCACATCGGTGGCTACCCGCACCCGATCCAGGCGCTCTTCGGGGTCCCTGCGCTGGTCTGGGGCACCCACATGCGCGCTCGGCGCCGCCAGGGCTGGTGGGTCTGCCTCTTCGGTGTCGCGCTCACCGCGCCCGTCGCGAGCACGTTCCTCAACCCCGACGTCGGGCTCGCCGAAGCGGCTCTCTCGGTCGTCTACAGCATCCTCATCGGCCTGGTAATCGCGTTCATCATCATCCGCATCGACCTCGCGCTCACCGGCTCGCCGGCCGCCGGCAGCGGTCGCAGGGCGGCGCGTGAGGCCGATGAGGCCAGCGCTGTCCGCCCCGAGCCCGGCCGCACCCACGCGCTGCTCTGAGGCGCTCCCCGGCTGGGGCTACCTCGCGGTAACCCATAGGTTCGGGGGTATGAACCGAAGAGTCCCCACCACGATCGCTGCCGAGATGGTCGCGAACGTCATGAGCGTCGGAGTGCAACCCGGGGACAAGGTTGCCGTCGGAGACACCGTCATGCTGCTGGAGTCGATGAAGATGGAGATCCCGGTCCTCGCCGAGGCCCCGGGCACCGTGGTGGCGGTCAAGGTCGCCTCCGGAGACGTCGTCCAAGAGGGCGACGTCCTCGTCGAGTTGAGCGCCTGAGCCTCAGGCGCACTAGACTCGCCCACGCGCCCACGGGCGCATGGAGGGGTGCCGGAGTGGCCGATCGGAACCGCCTTGAAAGCGGTCGTAGGGAGACCTACCGCGGGTTCGAATCCCGCCCCCTCTGCCAGGTTGAGCGCCAGCGATAGTTGGCTGAGGGGGCGTTGGCGCGGGCGTGGCCCTGCCAGATTCAGACTTCTTGCAGGTGACGATCCACGTCGATCATCAGCCGCCGCAGCTCGAGGAGCAGATCCTCGAGGTCGATGCGGTCGAGCACGTCGTCGGCGAGGACGGCGAGCCTGCTCAGCAGCGTGCCGCGGTCGCGGAGCGCGCCGACATCGCTGAGGGCATGCCACTCCTGACCGGTGTCGAGGACCAGCAACGCATCACGTACGCCCGCGAGACGTTGGCGCACCGACCAGCGCCACAGGCCGACGTTGGCCCCCGGACGGGGAGCGGCGATTGCGGTATCCAGGGCCCGAAGAGCATCCGACATATTAGGAAGCACACCTGTCATGAGCAGATTGTGACCTAGGTCACGTAAAGGAGCAAGCCGATGCGGCTCTCGGCTCCCGTGTCGGCCACAATGGAGAGCGTGTCATCTGCTGAGCTCACCTACTACCGCCTCGCTCCCTCCGTGCAGGCCCGCCTCCTCGGTGCCGCCGTGGTCGGCCTGGCGCTCCTGGTCTTCGCCGGCACGGCCGTCGTGATCGCGGCCCGGATCGACTTCGCGTGGCTCTTCTTCCCGCTCGTCGTCGGCGTCGCCGCGGTGATCGGGTTCGGTTGGTGGCTTCGCAACAAGGCGTACGTCCTGCGCGCCAGCGCCCAGGGCTACCGGGTCGCGTTCGTGCGGGGTGCCGGTGTCCGCGAGGCCCGCTGGGTCGACATCCAGGAGGCCGTGACCACGATGCCCGCAGGCACGCCGTGCTTGGAGCTGCGGCTCAAGAAGGGCGGCGCCACCACGATCCCGGTGACCATCCTCAGCATCGACCGCGAGCAGTTCGTACGCGATCTCCAGGTCTATCTGAAGGCCACCATCAAGCCCCTCGACACCACCTCGGGATCGTCCGACGCCCCCTGATTGGTCCCAGGAGTGCGGGTCTTGTAGCCTGTTCGAGCGGTATGGAGGCGTCGCCTAGTCCGGTCTATGGCGCTCGACTGCTAATCGAGTTTGGGGCTTAAACCCCATCGAGGGTTCAAATCCCTCCGCCTCCGCCAGTTTCAATGTGTTTGGCCCCCTTGAAACCGGGGGCCAAACGCATTCTGACCTGCATCTTTGTGCCGCGCAGAGGTTCGTACACCGGAACAATGGTTGTTCGTAACCTGCGGCTGGCACCATACTTGGGTGGGTAGGCCTCTCGGCGACACCGCGGCCTCGAGACCATGAAGGGAAATCTATGAAGCTCGTACGCACTGCGGCGGCTCTTGCTCTGGCCTCCGCCGCAACGGTCGTCGTAAGCATGTTTGCCTCGGCCCCGGCTCAAGCCGACACCAGTTGGATCGTCAAGGCAGACACTAGTTGGATCTCTGCGAACAACGACACCAGTTGGTGATGTGCTGCACCCGATGCCGGTGATCAGTGACCACACAGATCACCGGCGTCAGTCGCGCGGCAGAGGCGTGTTGCCGTCGAGCCCGCCGTTCTCGGCATCGCTGCGGCCGATCTCATAGCCCAGCTGGAACCGAGTGTCCGCTCCGAACTCCTCCTTGAGGTCGGAAACATAGCCGGCGTACGTGCGTGGGCTCACGCCCAGGCGCTTCGAGGCAGAGGGGTCTGAATGCCCTTCGATCAGCATCCGCAGCGTCATGGACCGCTGCTCACCGGCCACTTCCTTCATTGTCGATGTGTCGGCTGCGGAGAACGGGCGGGCTCGTTCCCACGATCGCTCATAGACATCGACCAGATAGGCCACGATCGCAGGCTCCCGTACGGCTAGGGCCGTCTCGATCCCGTCGGGTCCCGGGATGATCGCAACCCGACGATCGAAGATGAGGATCTTGTTGAAGAACTCGTCAAGTGTCCGGACTTCGCCTCCCGCTTGCGAGACCGCGGCGACATAGTCCCGAGTCGCAGAGTGGCGACGGGCCGCATGCTGGTAGAGCGTCCGCATCTTCACGCCGCGCCTGAGGAGCGCGGCGTCTTTACGCGCGGTCTCCGCCAGCACGCTGGGGTCACGCGTTGCCTGCGGCTGCGCGGTGAGCGCCTCGAACTCGCATTCCGCAACCAGGGAATCGATGAACGGCTGGATCTGCGGCCGGTGGATGCTGGTCATGCCACCACGTTGATCGGCCGGCGCCGAGCGGCGCCAGGCACTGTGCAGGGCGGTGAAGTCGTTGGCCCACTCGGCCGACTCCTGGAGGAGCCTGATCCCCTCCTGGGTCATGGGTGTGACGACCTGCGCCTGAACCGTCGCCGGGTCGACCGTCACCCAGGTGCCCGGTGCCTCGTCGGGGTTGCGAACGAGCCCCAGCTCCTCAAGAGCTGTCAACGCACCCGCGTACTCCCCGTCCTCGCTGATCCGTGGGTCTGACACGGGGATCCCGCCGCGGCTCGCGATGAGCTCGAACAGCTCGATGCCCTTGGCCTCGAGCAGTGCACGCGTCCTGGGCGTGCGTCCTTCGTCCTTCACGTTCTTCTCCTCGCCGGACGGCGTGGGTTGACGCTTGCTCACGCTCCACCTCCCCGATGCTGTGGCTGGCGCAAGATCCTCTCACACGTGGCGATTTCTGGTCACGGACCATCTTCCGCTAATCTTCTACACGTTGCTTCGGTAACACTGCGCCTGTAGCTCAACGGATAGAGCATCTGACTACGGATCAGAAGGTTTGGGGTTCGAATCCCTACAGGCGCGCAGAATATGAGACCGCCTCTGAGTCAGCAGAAATGTTGGTTCGGAGGCGGTTGGCATTTGCGCGGAGGTGGTTTCCCTCTGCCCCAGGTCTTCGCCTCAGGCGGGCCAGGTCAGCGGGTCGAGCAGTAGATAGAAGCTCTGCCGCTCCGCGTCGAGCTCGATTCCATATCGTTGGGCGAACTCGGCGTCCGCCTGGCGAGCGGTGACTTCGTCGGGCCAGGTCTCGCGGGCATTGGCGAGCAGCAGGGAAATGTCGGCGTACGGGTCCGCGACACCGAGGCGGCCCAGGTCGATCAGTCCGGTGACGTGCATCGTTTCGGGGTCGATGAGGATGTTCGGCAGGCAGAGGTCGCCGTGGCAGACGACTCGCTCGATCTCCTCCTCACGTTGGCGCTGCGGCAGCTGGTCCTTGAGCCGGCCGAGGATCTCTGTCGCCTGCACGTGCTGCATCGACACCGGCAGGAACTCGGCTTGGACCCGGTTCTCGATCACGGTCGTACGAGCCAGCGGCATCATCGACGCGAGCCTTCGGTCGAAAGGGCAGTCCGCCGTGGGGAGGTCGTGCAGCCTCCGTGCGATGGAAGCGATCGCCGCCCAGGCGTGCCCGAGCGCCGCCGCATCGAGCCGATCGGCCGGGACGCCGGCAACAGCACTGGTGATCAAGCAGGCACCGTCGTCGGTGGCTCGCCACTCGAGCACTGTCGCGGCCGGGAGGCCTGAGTCGCCCAGCCAGATGATCCGGTCTCGCTCGGCAGCGAGCTCGCCAGCATCCACGGCGGCGACGAGCTTCGCATAACGCCCACGACCACGGTCGTGCAGCACCGCGGCACCGGACTCTCCGGTCGTGACCGGCTGCCAATCCGTGCCGTCGGCGGGCAGCAGCCCAGCGGGTATCGAGGAGATGTCGACCGGCATGAACCAATGATCACCAGGACGACTGCATCGCGTCCATGACACCAACCCTGCCCCCATAATGTCCCGGTGACTCTTCCCCAGATGCTCGGGCGCCTGCGCCAGGTCAAGCCGCTCGGTTCCGGCGGATTCGCCGAGGTGTGGCTCTACCACGACCCGGACCTCGACTCGCCCGTTGCCGTGAAGGTGCTCAGCGCCCAGTGGACGCAGACAGCCGACATCCGGGAGCGGTTCCTGCAGGAGGCGCGCTTCCTCCGGTCGGTCGACTCGCCCCACGTCGTCTCGGTCCACGACATCGGTGAGACTCCGACGGGTGCGCCCTACTTCGTGATGGCGTACGCCGACGGGGGAAGCGTCGCGGAGCTGATCACCCAGCACCCGCAAGGGATGCCGCCGCATCTGGTGGCTGATCTGGTGGCCCAGGCTGCATCCGGCCTCGACGCTCTGCATGCACGCTCGGTGATCCACCGCGACGTGAAGCCGGCCAACATCCTGCTCGCCGGTGGTTCCGACGGGCGGCTGCGTGCGATGGTCGCCGACCTCGGCGTGGCCCGCGCGCTCGACCAGCACTCGGAGGTGACCCGGCAGATCGGGACGCCCGCCTACATGGCGCCCGAGCAGTTCGACGAGTCGCTGCCGATCGACCATCGCGCCGACGTACGCAGCCTGGGCGCGGTCGCGTGGGCGATGTTCGCGGGGCGCTCGCCCGCGCCGGCGTTGACGGTCGTGTCTCGGGTTCCCGACCTCGGCACGGTCGCGCCCGTGCCGGCAACGGTGTCCGCGGTGATCATGCGTGCCCTGGAGCCGAGGGCTGAGGATCGCTGGCCGGACGCGGGCAGCTTTGCGGCGGCCCTCACCGCCGCGGCTGAGGGGCGGGCGGTCGACGTACCTCCTCCTTCGGACACGCCGACGGTGCTCCGCTCGCCGAGCACGCCGCCGCCCCCTGGACCTCCGCAGCCTCCGGTACGCCGCCGCAACGCCGTCCTCGTCGCGGCCGCTGTCGGCGCCGCGCTGGTGCTGGTAGGTGCCGCGACCTGGTTCGTGTCACGAGGTGGCGCGGCCGAGGATCCGGCCGGCGGCGAGGAGACCGCCGCCGGACAGCCGGTCAGCGGCGCGGAGACCGCGGCCGTCAAGTTCGTCGACGCGCTCCAGGCAGGTGACTGCGAGGCCGCGGGCCTCTACATCCCAGACCTCGACGACCCGGCCGCCTGGGCCTGCACCGGCGACGCCTCCGGCGACGGCTTCTACTACCACATCCTCGACGACCTCGACGCCGGCGGCGAGCGCCGGGTCGAGGACCTCGGGGACGGGCTCTTCCGAGTGGTCTGGGTCGACCAGGGCTACGTCAACATGCAGCGCCAGGAGGACACCCTGTTCAAGGTGCAGCAGGTCGTCTGCTGCTAGGTCCGGGTGACGGTCCCGGGCAGGCTGAGCAGCACGAAGGCACCGGTCGCGGTGAGGGTCCGGAGGGTGTGGAAGATCAGCCACGGCTTCTCGTACGCGGACACGGCGCCGCCGTTCGCCAGGGCGTCGTTCAGCGGCAGGTTCGCCGCGAAGGTGATGACGACGGCGGCGACGGACAGGCAGGCGGCGGTGATGGCGAGCGGGCTCCGGTGCCAGCCGAGGAGGAGCAGGGCCAGGAGCGGGGCGCCCAGGAAGAAGGCCAGGAACACCGGGTTGACGATGACCACGTTGAGCCGGTTCATGACCCGCGCGTAGACCTCGTCGGGCTGGCCGTGCAGCGCCGGCATGAAGGCGACCAGGAAGGCGATGTAGATGCCCGCGGTGATGCCGTTGAGCAGTCTCGCGCCGGTGAGTACGACCTCGCTCATGACTGCTCACCACCGGCGAGACCGTCGATGCTCCGAGCAGCGCGGCCCAGGACCGTTTCGATGTCCTGGGTGACGTACGCGTTGCGTCCGTCGAGCACCTCCTCGAAGAGGTACGCCAGCCCGGCTGCGTCCGCAGCCGGCAACCCGGCCTCGGTCAGGACCGCGATGTAGTCCTCGGTCGGCACGGAGCGGTACGCGACGCCGGGCCCGCCGACGGCGCGCGCGGCCTCCTCGAAGGTGAGCAGCTGCGGCCCGGTGAGCTCCAGGACCCGGCCGACGTAGCCCTTGTCGAGGAGGGTGGCGACGGCGACCTCGGCGATGTCGTCGGCGTCGACGAACGGCTCGGCGACGGTGTGCTCGACCATGGTGAGCGACCCGGCGGCGAGCTCGTCGGCGAACGCACCTTCGGTGAAGTTCTGCAGGAAGAAGGCCGAGCGCAGGATCGTCCACTCGGCGCCGGAGGCCGTCATCGCCTGCTCGGCGCGCTGGGCACCGTCCTCGCCGCGGCCGGAGAGCAGCACCAGCCGGGTGCAGCCGGCGGCGACCGCCTGAGCGGCGAACGCGCCGATGATCTCGTCGGCCCCCGGCAGGCCGAGGTCGGGCTGGAAGGTCAGGTAGGCCGAGTCGCAGCCGTCGACGGCCTCGGCCCAGGTGGTCCGGTCGTGCCAGTCGAAGCGGGGTGTCGAGTGGCGGGTGACGGCACGTACGTCGTGGTCGAGGGTCTGGAGGCGGTGGACGACGCGCTGGCCGGTCTTGCCGGTGGCGCCGGTGATGAGAGTTGTCATGCCTCTAATCTGGTCTGCCGCGAGCGACGATGGAATACGTGTGACTCCAGGCAGGATGCGTTATCGTCTCACTCATGTCGTCGCTGGATCTGCTCATGGATGGTCCACGGGCCCAGGCCGCCTTCCTGTTGAAGGCCGTGTTCGCCGGGGAGTGGTCGATCACCGCGGAGGACGAGGTGCCGCTCACGGTCATCGCGATCGCACGCGGAGCGGCGGTCTTCACCGGCTGCGAGGGACCGCAGGAGGTGGCGGCGGGCGACGTGATCGTGTGCCGCGGGCCGGCGACCTATGTCATCGCCGACTCGGCCGATCGCCCCGCCGACATCCGGATCCTGCCCGGCCAGGTCTGCGTCGACCCGAACGGCGCGCTGCTGGCCGAGGAGCTGGCGCTGGGCGTACGCACCTGGGGAAACAGTCGCTCGCCGGAGGCGACCGTGATGCTCATCGGGACCTATGAGCGCGAGACGTCCGTGGGCTCGCTGCTGTTGTCCCGGCTGCCGACCAGCGTGGTGCTGCGCGGCTTCGACACTGCCGTTCTCGACCTCCTGGCGGCAGAGCTGGTGCGTGAGGAGGCCGGCCAGGCGGCCCTGCTCGACCGGCTGCTGGACGTACTCGTGGTCAAGGCCGTGCGTGAGGTGCTCGCGGCCTCCCCGGCCCTTCCCGCTGATGACGCGGTGGCCGCGGTGCTGCGGGCGATGGAACAGCATCCGCAGCTGCCCTGGACGGTCGCCGGCCTCGGTGAGCAGGTCGGTCTCTCGCGAGCCGCACTGGCCCGGCGCTTCACCGAGCAGGTCGGCGAGCCGCCACTGGCGTACCTGACCCGGTGGCGGCTCGCCCTGGCCGCGGACCTGCTGGTCGGCACGGACCTGACCCTGTCGGCGATCGCCGCCCGCGTCGGCTACGCCAACCCGTTCGCCCTCAGCGCCGCCTTCAAACGCCTCCACGGCACCTCGCCGACCTCCTTCCGGAGCCGTCACGTCGCCTGACGCCCCGATCCCCGGAGGCGATCCTCAGAGGGGCGGGGCATCAGGAGATGCGGTCCTACGAGCGCGGAGCCTGGGCGGCTGCCGACTCGTGCGACTCGGTCCAGAAGTCGGCGCCCTTGATGCCGAGGGCCTGGGGGTCGAAGGTGGGGTCGAGACCCAGCCCGCGCTGGCGTTCGTAGTCGCGGTAGATCCGGTAGACGAGGGGCGCGAGTAGGACCAGGGAGCCCAGGTTCACCCAGGTGATCAGGCCGAGGCCGATGTCGCCGATGGCCCAGATCGTCTCCGCGGGGACGATGCCGCCGAGGAAGACGATCGTGAGCGTGCCGAGCTTGAGGACCAGCGACCAGCCGGGCGACTTCTTGCCGCCGACCAGGTACAGCAGGTTGGAGCTGGCGACGTAGAAGTAGGCGAGCAGGCAGGCGAAGCCGAAGAGCAGCACCGCCACCGCGACGAACCCGGCGCCCCAGCCGTGGGCGAGCGTGTCGATCGACGCCTGGACCCAGTTGGGGCCGACGGGGACGTCGCCCAGGTTGTCGATCCGGACCGCGCCCGAGGCGTCGGTGACGTTGTAGGACCCGGAGACGACGATCATCAGGCCGGTGGCCATGCAGATCAGCAGCACGTCGATGTAGATGCTGAAGGTCTGCACGAGGCCCTGCTTGCCCGGGTGCGAGGTGCGCGCCGCAGCAGCGGCGAAGGTCGCCTCGCCGAGACCGTTGGAGGAGGCGAAGACGGCGCGACGTACGCCCCAGGCGACGGCGGCACCGGCCATGCCGGCGAGCATCGGCTCCTGCCCGAAGGCGGAACGTACGATCAGGGAGATCGCCTCGGGGACGGCCTCGATGTTCACCGCGATGACGGTGAAGGCCAGGATCAGGTAGCCGACCGCCAGGAACGGCACGAGCACCTGGGTGACCTTGACGATGCGGGTGGTGCCGCCGAAGATCACCGCGCCGATCATGGCGGTGACGACGAGCGCGGGGACGATCGGCGGGATCCCGAAGGCGCGCTCGGAGCTGGCCGCGATCGTGCTCACCTGGAAGCCCGGGAAGAGGAAGCCGTATCCGACGAGGCCGAGCAGCGCGATCAGTGCGGCGACCTTCGGCAGGTTGAGGCCGTGCCTGATGTAGTACGGCATGCCGCCGATGTCCTCGCCGGCCTCGAGGCGGTCCTCGTCGGTGACCCGGCGCTTGAACGTCTGGGACAGCGTCGCCTCGGCGTACCCGACGGTGCAGCCGACCAGGCCGGTGACGGCCATCCACAGCAGCGCACCCGGGCCGCCGGCGCCGATGGCGGTGGCGACGCCGGCGATGCTGCCGACGCCGACCCGGCTGGCGAGCGCCATCACCAGGGCCTGGTACGAGGAGAGGCCGCCGGTCACGTCGCTGCCCTCTCGCAGCTGACGGACCATGTCGGGCATGCGCCGGAACTGCACGCCCTTCATCGCCAGGGTGAGGACAGCGCCGAGGCCGAGGACGGTGTACGCCATGGGGGCCGACCACAGCAGGTCGGCGATGTTCACCAGGATCTCGGTCGCCGCGTCCATGTCAACCGACCTCCTTGCCGAGCGCCTTCAGCAGCGAGCGGAGACCCTCGACGTCTTCGTCGGCGAGCGGAGCGAGCGGACGGCGGGGGACGCCGACCGGGATGCCCTGCAGATCGAGGCCGGCCTTGATGCCGGGGATGAAGCCGGTGGCGAAGAGATGCGAGATCACGGGGTAGACCCGCTTCCACTCGGCCAGGGCCTCGGTGAGGTTGCCCTCGGCGATGAGCCGGGTGACGGTGACGATCTCGTCGGGTACGACGTTGGCGGCGCCGGCCATCACCGCGACGGCCCCCTCGGCGAGGGCGCTGTAGGTGTAGACGTCCCAGCCGACGATGGTGCCGATGACGTCGCTGTGGTCGTGGATCAGGGTCAGGGCCTGCTCCCAGTTGGCGCTGGAGTCCTTGATGTAGCGGATGTTGTCGACCTCGGTCGCCAGTGCGCGCACGGTGTCGGGGGCGAGGTTGACGCCGGTCACCGGCGGGATGTTGTAGAGCATGACCGGGATGTCGACCGAGCCCGCGACGTCCTTGATGTAGCGGACCGTCTCGGCCTCCGACAGCGGCTCGTAGAACGGCGTCAGCAGCATGAGTACGTCGGCGCCGCTCCGCTGGGCGGCCTGCGAGAGGCGGATCGCCTCGGCGGTGGTGGTGGCACCGGTCTGGGCGACCACCGGCACCCGGCCGGCGGTCTGCTCGATGATGGTGTCGACCAGCAGGAGCCGCTCGTCGGAGGAGAGCGAGCCGACCTCGCCGGTGGAACCGGCCGCGACGACGCCGTTGACGCCGGCGTCGATCGAGCGGTCGACGATCTTGCGCAGCGTGGCCACGTCGATCGACTCGTCGGGGTTGAACGGGGTGGTGAGGGCGGTCAGTACGCCGCGGAGCTCGGTGGTCATGCGAGGGTTCCTTCGGTGGTGGGGTGGTTGGTCTGGGCGGAGTTCGGGATCGTGATGAGGCGCCGGCCATCGTTGGCCAGCAGGTCTGAGGCGTTCTGGGCTGCGGAGAAGCCCGAGGTGATGGCGGTCTCGGTGTAGAGGGTCCCGAGGTAGTCGCCGGCGAGGAACACGCGACCGCCGCCGCGCAGCAGGGTGGGCTGGAGCTTCGCGCGCCCCGGGAAGCAGTACGGCGAGGCGACCCGCCAGCGCTGGGTCTGCGCCTCCACGACCGAGTCGGAGAAGCCCGGGTGGTCGAGGACCTGCTCGAGGTCGGCGAGGTGGATCCGCGCCACCTCCTCGTCGGACTTGTCGAGGAGGGCCGCGCCGAGGGCGGCGGGGGAGAAGGTCATGAAGCTCCCGCCCGGTCGGCGCTCGCCGGCACCCTCGCGGCCGCGGACGATGCTCGCCTGGTTGAGGGCGATGGCGAAGGACCGCTTGGGGGCGGCGATCGCGTAGATGTCGTCCCAGGGACGGGCCGAGGTCTCGTCGGTGAGGAACGCGGTGCTGACGTGGGGGCCGTACTCGATCTGGCCGAGCGCGCCGCGGACATCGGTGTCGAGGTCGACGGCGACCCGGTGGGAGACGTCGGCGGTGGTGGCCAGCACGACCGTGCGGGCCTCGACCTCCCGGTCGACCCCGTCCTGGCGGTAGCGCACCACGACCGAGTCCTTCTTCTGGACGACCTCGTGGACCGCGGCGCCGAGCTGAAGCCGGTCGCCGAGCGCGTCGGCGAGGGCGCCGGTCAGCGTGGAGGGTCCGCCGACGATGCCGCGGCTCAGGCCCTGGCCGAAGCCGAGCACCAGGCTGAAGTAGCCGATCCCCGCGCCCTCGGAGATCTGGTCCATGTTGCCGGCCGAGCGGGTCACGGTGGTCTTGAAGAGTGCCGCCGCGTCCTCGGGCAGGTCGCCGACGAGGTCGTCGAAGGAGCGGCCGTTGGCGAAGTCGTAGATCCGCTGCTGCCGTTCGGCGCCGGTCTCACCGGCCCGCTTGCGTACGACCCGGGTGTAGCGGGCGACCCCGGCGACGACCTTCGAGCCGGCGGTCATCGTGGCCACTCGGGCCTTCAGCGGCATCGGGATCCGGAACGGGTACGTCGCGATGTGGCCCTTGCGCAGGAACTTCCCGTTCATCGACAGCGCCTGCAGCGAGCCCGGGATGTCGGTCGCCTCGACGCCCACCTCGGTCAGCAGTTCGTCGGTGGAGGAGTCGTGCCCGGCGAAGACGTGACCGCCCCAGTTCAGCCAGTAGGCGCCGCGGCGCTCCGAGCGGATCCGGCCGCCGACGCGATCGTCGGCCTCGAGCACGAGCACGTCGGCGTGGCGCAGCCGCCAGGCGGCGGCGAGGCCGGCGAGGCCGGCCCCGACGACAACGGCGTCCTTCATGGTGACTCCTCTTTCGGTGGTGGTGTGACCAAGACCATACGCTTGTGATCACAGATCACACAAGAGGTGACGTACATCTCTTCTCGAGGAGGACGACGAGGGCCCCACGCCGGGTGGCGTGGGGCCCTCTCGATCGGGAACGGGTGCGGCAGGCGCCTCAGGCGTCGTTCATCGACGCCCGGATGCGGTCGATCGCCGCGTCGAGCGAGGCGGCCGTGATGGTCGTCGCCCGCGTCTCGTCGTGCTCGGAGGCCGCCTCCAGGAGCTGCTCCTGCCAGGTCAGCAGCTCGGCCGGGTGGGCGGTGTCGAACGCCTGCCGCGCACCGAGGATCTTGTAGGTGCGGCAGCGGTTCCAGAGCGCCTGGATGAGCTCGACGAGGACCGAGTTGTCGGCGGCTCGGTAGAGGATCGCGAGGAACCGCTCGTCGCTGTCGAGGTATTCGAGGGAGTCGCCGTCGGCGACGGCGGTCTCCATCGCGGCGTACTCCTTCCGCATCGACGCCAGGTCCTCGTCGGAGACCCTGGTCGCTCCCAGCCGGGTCGCCTCGATCTCCAGGAGGCGGCGGGTCGAGTAGAGCTCCAGAAGCTCGGTGTGGGTGAAGCCCCGCACCACGGCGCCGCGGTAGGGCAGCGACTCGGCCAGCCCGATCTCCTCGAGCCGGCGGATCGCCTCGCGCACCGGCATCACGCTGGTGCCGAGCTCCTCGGCGAGGTCGCGGATGCGCAACCGGTCACCGACGGCGAGCTCGCCGCTGAGGATCGCGGAGTGCATGGCCGCGAACACCTGGTCGCCGACGCGTCCGCTCAGCTCGATGCGAGGTAAAGGCATGGCCCGAGCCTATCCCGGATGTGATCACACCGCCGGATCTCTTACTCCTTGCGGAGGATCTTCGGGGGTCCCGCCGGTGCGGCCTCGCCACGCTCGACGGCGGCGTTGTGGCTGGCGAGGGCGCGTTCGAGGAGCTCCATGAGGGGCGTCTCGGCGCGGGCCATCTCGACGTACTTCTCCCCGAGGGAGACGACGAGGTCGCGCTCGGCGAGCAGGGCCTTGTGGATGCGCTCGCGCTCCTTCGGGTCCGCCGTGTATTCCGAGTCGAGATAGGCGGCGGCGTGGCGACGGGCGTTGTTGATGGCGTTCTTCGTGCGACCGCGCTTGCTGAAGAGCGAGGCGACGATGGTGACGACGAGGACACCGAGGATGACCGTCAGGGAGAGGCCGGTGCTGATCTCGACCACGTGCACGGGGTCGCCGTCGTTGATGAACGGGATGTTGTTCTCGTGGAGCGCGTGCAGGATCAGCTTGACGCCGATGAAGGCGAGGATCGCGGCCAGTCCGTAGGACAGGTAGATGAGTCGGTCGAGCAGGCCGTCGAGCAGGAAGTAGAGCTGACGCAGGCCCAGCAGCGAGAAAGCCGTCGCCGTGAAGACGAGGTAGACGTTCTGGGTGAGGCCGAAGATCGCCGGGATCGAGTCGAGGGCGAAGAGGATGTCGGTGCCGCCGATGGCGACCATCACCAGCAGCATCGGGGTCAGGATGCGCTTGCCGTCCTCCACCGTGAAGAGCTTGTCGCCGTCGTAGTGCTCACTGACGTGGAACAGCCGCCGGGCCAATCGGACGACGAAGTTCTCCCCGTGGGAGTCGTCGTCGGGCTTGAGCATGTTGCCGGCCGTCATCAGCAGGATCAGGCCGAACAGGTAGAACACCCAGGCGAAGGTGTTGATCAGCGCGGCGCCCACGAAGATGAACCCGGTGCGCGCGATCAGCGAGAACGTGATCCCGAAGAGCAGCACCTTCTGCTGGTCCTCGCGGGGCACCCGGAAGCTGGTCATGATGATCAGGAAGACGAACAGGTTGTCGACCGAGAGCGCCTTCTCGGTGATGTAGCCGGCGAAGTACTCCCCGCCCATCGTCCCGCCGCCGAAGACCAGCACGCCGACACCGAAGATCAGCGCGATCGCGACGTAGATCGCCGACCAGGTGGCCGCCTCCTTGAGCGTGGGCGTGTGGGCCTTGCGTACGTGGAAGACGTAGTCGAACGCGAGCAGGCCGACGATCGCGACCACGGTGACCAGCCACACCCATGTCGGTGCGCCCATGTGACAACCCCCTGAGAATCGACCCGAGAATGGGACCGGACCTCAGCCTAGGCGGAGGCCCTCGGGATCGACAGCCCATCGATGATCTGCGGGAGCGCGTCTTCGAGAAGCCGGTCGGCACGGGGGTCCTCGGGGCGGATCGTACGCATCGTGACGCTGTGCAGGAACACGCCCATCATCGTCTGGGCGAGGAGGTCGCTCGGCATCGTGGAGGTGCGGTCGAGGCGGTCCAGGGCGAGGTCGACGACCTCGACGAGCTGCTCGCTGAGCGCCGTGAACGTCGCCGAGCTGATCTCTCGCGCATCGGCGTCGCGCAGGCTCTGCAGCACCACCTCGCTCTGCAGGACGAACCAGCGGTCCTGGAGGGGGCGGATCGCGTCGAAGGCCGCGCCGATCAGTGATCCGCTCGAGTCGGCGTCGCTGTGTTCGCCGACGGCGGTGCGTACGGCCGCGATCAGCCGCTCCGACTCCTCCTTGAACGCCTCGAGCAGCACCTCCTCGACGCTGCCGAAGTTGGAGTAGAACGCTCCGCGCGTGTAGCCGGCCGCGCTGACCAGGTCGTCGACGGTGACCCGGCGCGCCCCACGCTCGACGAAGACGTCGACGGCCGCGGACAGCAGCCGGGCGCGGGTGTTCGTACGTCGCCTGGGGGCCTTCACCTCGGTCATGTAGTCATCCTCACATACGCCAACGATACAGTTTCGTATTGAATGCGTTAATGTATCGAACGTGTCCTCCTACCTCTACCGCCTCGGCCGACAGGTCGCGCGCCACGCCAAGACCGTGCTGGCGCTCTGGCTCCTGCTCGCGGTGCTCCTGGGTGCGCTGACCGTCTCGCTCGGCGGCAAGCTCCAGAACGACTTCACGATCCCCGGCACCGAGTCCCAGCAGGGTCTCGACGCGCTCACGCAGCGCTTCCCCGAGGTCTCCGGGACCTCCGCCCAGCTGGTCTTCGTCGCTCCCGAAGGGGAGAAGATCGTCGACCATCGCCAGGAGATCGAGAAGGTGCTCGCCTCGGTCGAGAAGGTGGACCACGTCGCGACGGTCACCGATCCGCTGGCCTCGGACAGCCGCACCATCAGCGACAACGGCCGGGACGCGCTGGCGACCGTCCAGTTCGACCTCGGTCTCGACGAGCTCCCGGAGGGGGTGACCTCGGACCTGGAGGACGCCGCGGAGCTGCCGGCGGGGTCGTCGCTGGAGCTGCACGTCGGCGGGGATGCGTACTCGGTCACCGGGGTGCACGTCAGTGCGACCGAGGGGATCGGGATCCTCATCGCCCTGCTGGTCCTGGCGATCACGTTCGGGTCGCTGCTGGCCGCCGGCCTGCCGATCCTGACCGCGCTGCTCGGGGTGGCGATCGCGATGGCGGGGATCTTCTCGGTCGCCGCGGTCACCACGATCTCGGCCACCACCCCGACCCTCGCGCTGATGATCGGGCTCGCGGTCGGGATCGACTACGCGCTCTTCGTGATCGCCAGGCACCGCAGCCAGCTCGCCGCCGGTCTCGGGGTGGAGGAGTCGATCGCCCGGGCGGTCGCCACCGCCGGCAGCGCGGTCATCTTCGCGGGTGTCACGGTCATCATCGCCCTGTGCGGCCTCGTGGTCGCGGGCATCCCGTTCCTGGCGGTGATGGGGTACGCAGCGGCCTCCGCCGTCCTGGTCGCCGTGCTCGTCGCGCTCACCGCCGTGCCGGCGCTCCTCGCGGTCGCGGGGGAGCGGCTGCGTCCGAAGCCTGGGTCTCGGGCCCATCGGCGTGAGGCTGTCGCGGAGGGGCGGCCTCACGCCACCACCCTCGGGGCACGGTGGGTGCGGCTGGTGACCAGGATCCCGGTCGTCACGATCGTGCTCTCGCTGCTCGTCATCGCCGTCCTGGCGGTTCCGGCGCGCGACCTCGCGCTGGGGCTCAACGACAACGGCAGTGCCGATCCGGGGACCGCTCCGCGGGAGACGTACGACCTGATCAGCCGTGACTTCGGGCCCGGCTACAACGCGCCGCTGTTCGTGACCGCGGACATCATCGACACCACCGACCCGATCGGGGTGATGGACTCTCTGGGCGAGGCGTTGGGGGCTCATGACGGGGTGCAGAAGGTCGCGCTGGCCACGCCGAACCGCACCGCCGATCTCGGGCTCGTGGTGATCTACCCGACCACGGACAAGAGTTCCCCCGCGACTGCGGACCTGGTGAAGGAGATCCGTGCGGACTCGTCCAGCCTGGAGAAGAAGTTCGGGATCGAGGACGTCATGGTCACCGGGCAGACCGCGGTCGCCATCGACGTCAGCGCTCGTCTGTCCGGTGCGATCCTGCCGTTCGGGGCGGTCGTCGTCGGGCTGTCGCTGATCCTGCTGACCATCGTGTTCCGCTCGATCGCGGTCCCGCTGAAGGCGACGCTGGGCTACGTGCTCTCGGTGGCGGCGTCGTTCGGGGTGGTCGCCGCGGTCTTCGAGTGGGGCTGGGGCGCCGATGTCCTGAACGTGGCGAAGGTCGGGCCGGTGATCGCCTTCTTCCCGATCATCCTGATGGGTGTGCTCTTCGGGCTGGCGATGGACTACGAGGTGTTCCTGGTCTCGCGGATGCGGGAGGACTACGTCCACACCGGCGACGCCAGGCGCTCCGTGGACACCGGTTTCGCCGCGAGTGCCCGCGTCGTCACCGCCGCGGCTCTCATCATGATCGGGGTCTTCGCTGCCTTCGTGCCCAACGGCGACCCGATCGTGAAGCCGATGGCGCTGGGGCTCACCGTGGGGGTGCTCGTGGACGCGTTCCTGGTGCGGATGACGCTGGTGCCGGCGGTGCTCGCCCTGCTCGGGCGCGGCGCCTGGTGGCTGCCGGGCTGGCTGGACCGGCGGATGCCGGTCCTCGACATCGAGGGTGAGGCACTCGTCCACCACCTCGAGCACGCCGAGTACGTCGCTGCTCACGGTGAGGTCGCCGTGCGGGCGCACGAGGTCGAGGTTCCGGGGGCGCTCGCACCGATCTCGCTCGACCTACGCCCGGGTGGGCTCGGGATCGTCCACGGGTCCGACCCGGTCGCTCGGTCCGCTGCGCTCGCGGCGATCAGCGGACGGCTCGGGTTCTCCGGGCAGCTCGTCGTGCTCGACCGGCTGCTGCCCGAGGAGTCGGGAGCCGTGCGCTCCCGGGCAGCACTCGTCGGCGACGTCGCCGAGGCGCTCCGGCTCGCCGGCGCGCGGCGCGCCCCGGCCTTGGTCGCCATCGACAGCGCCACCTCGCTCGACCCCGGTCAGCTCGCGGCCCTGTCCGCGCTGACCTCGCGCGGCACGACGGTCCTGCTCGGGATGCCGTCGTTGCCCGCGGTGCCGCAGGTCGCGGACGCGCTCGCGTGCGCCGAGCCCGCCGGCACCTCACCTGATCCTGCGCTCACTGACCCCGCGGCCTCGGTCGCCGACCTGGAGACAGTTCGATGAAACGTACGAAGTTCTGGTGGTCGGGCCGTCGCCTGGTGGCCGCCGCGATCCTGCTTCCGGTCGTCGTGACAGCGCTCGCGCTCGTCGCGCTCAGCGACCGCACCGAGAACCTCGACGAGGTGCCCGCCGCGGTGGTCAACCTCGACGAGCCGGTGACGACGGGGAGCGGGAAGGACAAGCAGACGGTCTACGCCGGCCGCGCGCTCGCCGCGGACCTGGTCTCCTCCTCGGGCTCGTCCCAGAGCCCCACGCTCGGCTGGGAGCTCACCGACGAGGAGGACGCGCGTTCGGGCTATGCGGACGGGACGTACGCGGCGGTGATCACGATCCCCGCGGACCTGTCCAAGACGCTGTCCGGAGTGCAGGGGAGCGACCCGAGTGCCGGCCGGGTCAGCGTGGAGGCGTCCGACGCCTCCAGCGAGGTGACCGCCGAGATCGCCCGGCAGGTCGCGCGGCAGTCGGCCTCGACCCTGGGACGTACGGTCACGACCACCTACCTCGACGGGGTCCGGGACCAGACCGGAAAGCTCAAGACCAGCCTGGACTCGGCCGCCGACGGTGCCGACCAGCTCGCCGACGGCACCGCTGCCGCAGACTCGGGTGCCGGGAAGGTCGCCGACGGTGCTCGGTCGCTCAGCACCGGTGCGTCCGGGGCTGCCGACGGCGCCTCGCAGGTCGCGGGCGGGCTCGACTCGCTCGCGGGCGGGACCGCGCAGCTGGAGACCGGGGCAGGGTCGTTGGTCTCGGGGGCGGGCAAGGCGTCGAAGGGCGCGTCCTCGCTGGCCGCCGGTGCCGACGAGCTGAGCGGTGGGCTCGACCGGCTCGAGAGGTCGACCGCGGGGCTCCCGTCGCAGGCCTCGTCGCTCGCGACCGGCGCCTCGCAGGTGTCGGAGGGAGTGGACGGCTACACCCAGCTCGCCAAGGGCTGGGCGCAGGCGTGCGCGAGCGACCCGCTGCTCGCGGCCTCCAAGCCGCAGCTGTGCGGCGCCACCGCGCAGGCGGTCGGGTCCGGTGGCGCTCAGGCCGACCAGCTCGCCGCTGGGGCGGCCCAGGTCGCCTCGGGCGCCTCGGAGCTGTCGCAGGCGGCGCCCGAGCTGAGCGGAGGGATCTCGTCGGCGGCCGGCGGTGCCGGGAAGTTTGCGTCCGGCGCGTCCCGGGTCGCCGACGCCAACGCCCGCCTCGCCAAGGGCGCGCGGGAGCTCGAGTCCGGCCTCGGGAAGACGAACGACGGCGCCACCGCGCTGGCCTCCGGAGCCGATCAGCTCGCTTCCGGGACCAAGCAGCTCGAGAGCGGTTCGGCGTCGCTGGCCTCCGGTGCCGACTCGCTGGCCTCCGGTACGTCCTCGCTGACCGAGGGTGCGTCCTCGCTGGCATCGGGTCTCGACGACGGTGCCTCGCAGATCACGGTTCCCGGTGAGAAGCAGGCCGAGGTCGTCGCCGACCCGGTGCAGGTCGCGGTCGCCTCGGAGTCCTCCACCTCGGGTGCTACCCGGCTGGCGCCGGCGGTGATCGCGCTGGCGCTGTGGCTCGGGGCCCTCGCGATCTACCTGCTCCGTCCGGCCTTCCCTGCCGGGCGGCTGCGGGACGCGCTCACGGCGCGGCGGCTCACCTTCGCCGGCCTGTGGCCGGCGGCCCTGGTCGGGGTGGCACAGGCGCTGCTCCTCGTGCTCGCGGTCCGTACGTTCGGCGCCGACCTGGCCCGGCCTGCCGCCGCCGTTGGCATCGCGGCGCTCGCCGCCGTGGCGTTCGTCGCGGTCCACCAGGCCGTCGTCGCGCTCGCCGGCCAGCGTCGGGGCTGGCTGATCTCTCTCGGCTTCCTCGCGCTGCAGCTGGTCACCCTCGGCGGGCTGCTGCCGGTCGCCACCGCGTCTGCGCCGTTCGGTGCGCTCGCGGGGATCCTGCCGGTCCCGCTCGCCGCCGAGGCGCTCCGCGGGGTCGTGGTCGCGCAGAGCGGTGCCGCGGTCGCTGCCCCGGTCGGGGGCCTGGTCCTCTGGCTCCTGCTCGCGGTGACGCTCAGCCTCTTCGCGGCGGGTCGGGCGCAGCGTACGTCTGTGGCGGAGATCCGCGGAGCTGCTGCCTGACGGGCGCCGCCCGAGTAACACGTCGTTCGTAGGACTATCCGGTCGCCGCAATAGGGCGAGAAGTCCTACGAACGACGTGTTACAGCTCGATCGACAGCCCAGCGCAGCGGCTCAGAGCGACGTGTCGTGCAGCACGATGTGCTCGTCGAGCGGGGCGCGACCGATGTCGAGGCGGTTGACCGAGGCGTCGGGGTCGGCGGTGCCGAAGGAGATGCCGTAGAGCAGCTTGAGGTCGGCGGGCAGGCCGAGGTGGGCGCGGACGGCGTCGGCGAAGAGGCCGTGCATGCCCTGGGGTACGCCGTGGTAGCCGCGGGCGGTGAGGGAGAGCAGGAAGTTCTGGGCGTACATGCCGACGTCGTTGGCAGCGCGTACGACATCGCCGAGCTCCGGCACGAAGAGCAGCGCGACGTGGGGAGCGCCGTAGAAGCGCAGGTTCTCGGCGACCGCCTTGGTGCGTCCGTCGACGTCCTCGCGGGCGATGCCCATCGCGCCGTAGAGGACGGCCCCGGCCTGCTGCGACCGCTGGGTGTGGACGCTGTCGTCGGCACCGTACGTCGTGGTGAAGTCGGGGCTCATCTGGCCGGCCTCGAACGCCTTGAGCATCGCCTCGCTGAGGCGCTCGCGGGCCTCACCGGAGAAGACGTGGACCTCCCACGGCTGGGTGTTGCTGTGCGACGGGGCGCGCTGGGCGTCCTCGAGCACACCGCGGATGTCGTCGGCGGGCACCGGGTCGGGCAGGAAGGCTCGCGCGGAGCGGCGCGAGCGGATCACGTCCGTGAAGGTGTCGACGGCGGTCGTGGTCACAAGAAGTTCCTCTCAGGTCTGCCGAGGCTGATGGCCTCGATCCACTCCTGACGCAAGACGGAGGGACTCTCCGGTATTCCCTGGGTTGGTGCCGGGGTGGCCCATCACACAATCCGGGGTACCCGGTTCGGGTGATGCCCGGGGGTCGGGCAGAGGCCTTTACCGGGGTGCGCCGAAGACTCGAGATCCGACCTACCCGAGGGGGAACCCATGATCCGAAAGCTCGTCTGTGTCGTCGCGGCCGGGGTCGCCGCGGCGGCGCTCTGGTCGATGCCGGCCTCTGCCGCGCCGCCGCTGCTGCAGCTCTCCGGCGCGATCTTCACCACCGACGTCACCGGTGCGCCCGTCAACCTCAACCACTATGCCGCCAAGGAGGACGTCTACCTCAACGGTGGGCCCGGTATCAACGCGCCTGTCGACGCGGCCGGCCTGCCCGCGGGGATCTACGCCTTCCAGGTGACCGACCCGTCCGGCAAGACCCTGCTCTCCACCGACCCGGTGGCCTGTCGCCGGGTCCAGGTCGACGCCAGCGGCCGCTTCGTCAGCGTCGCCCCGAGCGGCGCCTGCGCGCACGCGACCGGCACCGACGCGGAGGACGGCGGCATCACCGTGCAGCTGTTTCCCTACCTCGACACCCCGAACAACGGTGGCGAGTACAAGGTCTGGCTGACGCCGTACGACGCGCTCGACGCCACCGCGCCTGGAAACCGGCACGGCTTCGTCCCGGCCGACAGCAAGACCGACAACTTCAAGGTCCGGGCCAAGGCGATCGTCGAGATCGACACCCGGTTCTCCCAGCACGGCGGGCCGTACATCGACGGTCTGGCTGCCGAGTGGACCGACACCCTGGGTGCTCACAACGTGAAGTACTCCGAGTACAACCCGGCGGTCCTTGCGTTCCATGAGGCGCACGTCGAGGCCGCGGAGGCGGGCCTGCACAAGATCACCGTGACCGACCAGGCCGGCTGCGAGATCGAGGACGTGCACCACGCCGGGCAGACCTTCCTCCCCGACGCGAACGGCTCGGTCACCGTCTCGGTCCAGGTCAAGAAGCACATGAGTGGGGAACACACCTACTGGGTGGACGTGCACTGCGTCTGAGGCACTGTTTCCGAACCCTCTGATCCGGTCACCGGGACCATCAACCTAGCATTTGCTTGGTAAGCCCTCTAGACTGCCGGACATGGCAGTCGAGATCGACTTCAGCGGCAAGGTGGTCGCGGTGACCGGTGGTGCCCGCGGTGTGGGCGCCGGGATCGTCGCGCGGTTCCTCGAGGCGGGGGCAGAGGTCGAGATATGCGGCCGGAACGCGCCTGACGAGCTTCCGGTGGTCGATGGTCGCAAACCGGTGTTCTCCCAGGTGGACGTGCGGGATCCGGAGCAGGTCGCGGCCTGGATCGGCGCCATCACCGACCGGCACGGCCGCCTCGACGTGGTGGTCAACAACGCCGGTGGCGCGCCCTACGCCGACTTCGCGACCGCGTCGCCGCGCTTCCACGAGAAGATCTCCGCGATCAACTTCCTGGCCACCGCCTACGTCTGCCACGCGGCGTACGAGGCGTTGAAGGCCACCCGCGGATCCATCGTCAACATCAGCTCGATCTCGGCCCACCGGCCCAGTCCCGGGACAGCGGTCTACGGGGCCGCGAAGGCGGCGGTCGAGAGCCTGACCGGGTCGATCGCGGTGGAGTGGGCCCCTGACGTACGCGTCAACGCGATCGCCTGCGGCATTGTCGCCACCCCCGGGTCCGAGGACCACTACGGCAGCCCCGAGCAGCGGGCCGCGGTGGCCGCGACCATCCCGCGGGGCGTCTTCGCGACCCCGTCGGAGATCGGGGACGCCTGTCTGATGCTCGCCTCCCCGCTCGCCGCGCACATCACCGGCGCCGTCCTCGCCGTCGATGGCGGCGGCGAGTGGCCCGCCTTCCTCCAGCACACCCCCAACTCCTGAGGAGCCCCCATGCCTGAAGCCGTCATCGTCTCCGCCGCCCGCTCTCCGATCGGCCGCGCCTTCAAGGGATCGCTCAAGGACCTGCGGCCCGACGAGCTGGCCGAGCAGGTCGTACGCAGCGCCCTCGCGTCCGTCCCGGAGCTGGACCCGACGCGGATCGACGACCTGATGATGGGCTGTGCCCAGCCCGCGGGGGAGCAGGGCTACAACATCGGCCGGGTCGTCGGCGTACGCCTGGGCCTGGACGCCGTGCCCGGCACCACGGTCCACCGCTACTGCGCATCGTCGCTGCAGACCACCCGGATGGCCTTCCATGCGATCCGCGCGGGAGAGGGCGATGCGTTCGTCTCCGCCGGGGTCGAGTGCGTGTCCCGCTACGAGCGCGGCAAGGCCGACGGGATGCCGGACACCAAGGCCGAGGAGTTCCTCAAGGCGGGCGAGCGCGGTGCCGCCCGGGTGGCCGCGGGCGAGGCCTGGGCCGACCCTCGCGAGTCCGGCGATCTGCCCGACTACCACCTCGCGATGGGTGAGACCGCCGAGAACGTCGCCGAGATGTACGGCATCACGCGCGAGGCGCAGGACGAGTGGGGCGTACGTTCCCAGAACCGCGCCGAGGCCGCCGCCGCCCGGGGCTTCTGGGAGCGGGACATCACGCCGGTGACGCTGCCGTCCGGCGACGTGGTGGCCACCGACGACGGGCCGCGGGCCGGGGTGACCCTCGAGAAGGTCGCTGGGCTCAAGCCGGTCTTCCGGGAGAACGGCACCGTCACCGCCGGCAACTGCTGTCCGCTCAACGACGGTGCGGCCGCGCTGGTGATCATGAGCGACGTACGCGCCGCCGAGCTCGGCATCACGCCCCTGGCCCGGATCGTGTCGACCGGCGTCTCCGGGCTCTCGCCCGAGATCATGGGCCTCGGGCCGGTCGAGGCGTCCCGCCAGGCGCTCGCCCGCGCCGGTCTCACCGCCGACGACATCGACCTGGTGGAGATGAACGAGGCCTTCGCCGCCCAGGTGCTCCCCAGCATCGCCCAGATCGGCCTCGACCCCGAGCGGGTCAACGTCAACGGCGGCGCGATCGCCCTCGGCCACCCCTTCGGCTCCACCGGCGCCCGCCTCGCGACCACGCTCCTCCACGGTCTGCAGGAGACCGGCGGCCGCTACGGTCTCGAGACCATGTGTGCGGCCGGCGGCCAAGGCATGGCTCTGGTCATCGAGCGGCTGGGCTGATCGAGCTGGCGGCCGCATCTGGCATGTAACACGTCGTTCGTAGGACTACTCGCCCTATCAGATAGGGCGAGTAG
>NZ_JBHVGB010000015.1:0-3202 GCF_042801335.1 Nocardioides sp. NPDC057577
CGACGAGCCGACATCGAGGTGCCAAACCATCCCGTCGATATGGACTCTTGGGGAAGATCAGCCTGTTATCCCCGGGGTACCTTTTATCCGTTGAGTGACCACGCTTCCACATGCCGTGGCCAGATCACTAGTTCCGACTTTCGTCCCTGCTCGACATGTCTGTCTCACAGTCAAGCTCCCTTGTGCACTTACACTCGCCACCTGATTGCCAACCAGGCTGAGGGAACCTTTGAGCGCCTCCGTTACATTTTAGGAGGCAACCGCCCCAGTTAAACTACCCATCAGGCACTGTCCCTGAACCAGATCATGGTCCGAAGTTAGACATCTAGTACGACCAGAGTGGTATTTCAACGTTGACTCCACACACACTGGCGTGTGCGCTTCACAGTCTCCCACCTATCCTACACAAGCCGAACCAAACACCAATACCAAACTATAGTAAAGGTCCCGGGGTCTTTCCGTCCTGCCGCGCGTAACGAGCATCTTTACTCGTAGTGCAATTTCGCCGAGTCCACGGTTGAGACAGCGCCCAAGTCGTTACTCCATTCGTGCAGGTCGGAACTTACCCGACAAGGAATTTCGCTACCTTAGGATGGTTATAGTTACCACCGCCGTTTACTGGGGCTTAAATTCTGAGCTTCGCCGTGAGGCTAACCCGTCCTCTTAACCTTCCAGCACCGGGCAGGAGTCAGTCCGTATACATCGTCTTACAACTTCGCACGGACCTGTGTTTTTAGTAAACAGTCGCTTGGGCCTGGTCTCTGCGGCCCTTCACGCTTCCCCCAGCTAGTGGGTTCACGATCCGGGCCCCCCTTCTCCCGAAGTTACGGGGGCATTTTGCCGAGTTCCTTAACCATGGTTCGCTCGATCGCCTCGGTATTCTCTACCTGATCACCTGAGTCGGTTTGGGGTACGGGCGGCTCATGACTCGCTAGAGGTTTTTCTCGACAGCATAGGATCATCGACTTCACCAAACGGCTCCCCATCACATCTCAGACATACAGAGCCCGGATTTGCCTAGACTCAGTCCTACATGCTTGGCCGGCGACAACCATCGCGCCGGTTCGACTACCTTCCTGCGTCACCCCATCACTTGACTACTACACACTCGGGTCCCATGTTCCACACACACGCCTCACCCCGAAGGGATCGGTCACGTGCGCTTCAGATGGTTAGCATCATGCGCCTCATCATGGGCGTCATTTCGCCGGTACGGGAATATCAACCCGTTGTCCATCGACTACGCCTGTCGGCCTCGCCTTAGGTCCCGACTTACCCAGGGCAGATTAGCTTGACCCTGGAACCCTTGATCAATCGGCGGATGTGTTTCTCACACATCATTCGCTACTCATGCCTGCATTCTCACTCGCGTACCGTCCACCGCTGGATCACTCCGCTGCTTCACTCGATACACGACGCTCCCCTACCCACCCCGGAAAACCGGAGTGCCATAGCTTCGGCGGATAACTTGAGCCCCGCTACATTGTCGGCGCGGAATCACTTGACCAGTGAGCTATTACGCACTCTTTCAAGGGTGGCTGCTTCCAAGCCAACCTCCTGGTTGTCACTGCGACTCCACATCCTTTTCCACTTAGTTATCGCTTAGGGGCCTTAGCTGATGGTCTGGGCTGTTTCCCTCTCGACAATGGAGCTTATCCCCCACTGTCTCACTGCTGCGCTCTCACTTACCGGCATTCGGAGTTTGGCTAACGTCAGTAACCTGGTCGGGCCCATCGGCTATCCAGTGCTCTACCTCCGGCAAGAAACACGCAACGCTGCACCTAAATGCATTTCGGGGAGAACCAGCTATCACGAAGTTTGATTGGCCTTTCACCCCTAACCACAGGTCATCCCCTCCATTTTCAACTGAAGTGGGTTCGGTCCTCCACGCCGTCTTACCGGCGCTTCAACCTGCCCATGGCTAGATCACTTCGCTTCGGGTCTAGAGCGCGCGACTCAATCGCCCTATTAGGACTCGCTTTCGCTACGGCTTCCCCACACGGGTTAACCTTGCCACACACCGCTAACTCGCAGGCTCATTCTTCAAAAGGCACGCCATCACCCCCACTGCTGTAAACAGCCGGCCGGGCTCTGACGGATTGTAGGCACACGGTTTCAGGTACTATTTCACTCCCCGCCAGGGGTACTTTTCACCTTTCCCTCACGGTACTGGTCCGCTATCGGTCATCAAGAAGTATTTAGGCTTAGCGGGTGGTCCCGCCAGATTCACACGACATTCCACGAGTGCCGTCCTACTTGGGAAGTACATCAACCCAGCCAAACACATACGATTACGGGGCTATCACCCGCTACGGCCCAGCTTCCCAACTGGTTCACCTTCATGCTTGGTTTCTTACTGAGCTCACCGCCGGCAGACGATGAAAGACATATCCCACAACCCCGACTACCCAACAACTGCCGTCTATCACAGGTAACCGGTTTGGCCTCATCCGATTTCGCTCGCCACTACTCTCGGAATCACTATTGTTTTCTCTTCCTACGGGTACTGAGATGTTTCACTTCCCCGCGTTCCCTCCACACGCCCTATAGATTCAGGCGCGGGTAACACGACATGACTCGTGCTGGGTTTCCCCATTCGGACACCCCCGGATCAACGCTCGGTTGCCAACTCCCCAGGGCTTATCGCAGGCTCCAACGTCCTTCTTCGGCTCTTGATGCCAAGGCATCCACCATGTGCCCTTCATAGCTTATCTCTCACAAACACTCAACAAAAACAACAAACACAACAACATCACATATCAAACATCACGTTGTCGAGCCTGTCATGCGCTACGAAGACCACGCACACACCAACACCCCAACCCAAGGTCGAAACCTTCGGCAAGAGCGCCTACAAGGTGTGTGCATTCTTATTAAACAAGATGCTCGCGTCCACTATCCAACTATCAACTCCAACGCTTACTCAGCGCCGGCCAGCCCGCACAACCCCATCCAGCACTCATACCGAGCGTCCTTCAGGCGAAGGGGGCGAGAGACAACCACTCAACACTGCTTAGCATTGTTGTGTGATTCCTCAGGGCCCAACAGTGTGTCAAGACCAGACCAGCTCCAGGAGACTTCAGGTTCCACGCCCACCTCCGAAGAGAAGGGCAGTACTGAGAAGCACACCCGGCAACCAGCCGGTGTTTCATCGACGATTCCACTAGCGAGTAGCACCATCACCACACAACCGAATGTTGTG
>NZ_JBHVGB010000015.1:4945-57920 GCF_042801335.1 Nocardioides sp. NPDC057577
TGCAATCGGTTGTCGTATCCGGTATTAATCACCGTTTCCGGTGGCTATCCCAGAGCCTGGGGCAGATTACTCACGTGTTACTCACCCGTTCGCCGCTTGAGTACCCCGAAGGGCCTTTCCGCTCGACTTGCATGTGTTAAGCACGCCGCCAGCGTTCGTCCTGAGCCAGGATCAAACTCTCCGTTGAAAAACAACACCAAACACCCGAAGATGCCTGGAAAAAGAGATGCCCTGACAGGAGACACTGACATGTTCCCAGTCCCGAAAGACTGGATAATTGCCAGAATCAATTGTCAAAGAAACCATCAACCATCATCCCCTTGGGATATGGTCGACGGGGCATAACAAACTAATTCGTCGACTATGACACACTGTTGAGTTCTCAAGAATCACACGCACACCGGTAGATTTCAGACTCTCATCTTCGCCAGTCCGGTGACTGCTTTATTCGCTTTATGTTCTGCTTTGTTCTTCGTGCTGAACCTTAGCAGGCTTTCTTTCGCTTTCGCAATTCGGCGTTTCCGCTTCCTTGTCCAACTCCAGAACCCTAGTTTCCGGTCCCGCCTCGCAGACTTTATCAGAGCCACTCTCGCTTCTCCAACTCGGCGCTTTCGCGCTTTTCTGCTGGATTAGCAGTTGTATCTCTGCTTCGTCTTACCCGACTTTAGCGGAGTGTTTCTCGCTTTCGCAATTCGGCGCGTTCCGCGCTTTCCCGCTGAAAGTTTGAAGCCTTATCCGCCTCAGTCCTGGAGGACTTTAGTGGCTTTCGCTCTAATCACCAATTCGGGAAACCCGCAGTGTTTATCGCTTTAAACCGGGCCCACTCATGGCCGTGCTGATCTGGTTGAACCAGACCCTGAGGTTCTTTTGTCGATTCGAAGATCAACATCTAGAACACCCTGGCTCGAGCGATGCTCGAAGAGTGGAGGTGGCCGCTCCGGGGCCGGAAGCCCGCCCGAAGACTCGCGCTTGCTTCCCGCCGCACCCTGGCGACTCGGAGAACACTACACACACCCTGACGCCGTTTCAAATCGCCAGGGCAACTTTTTTCGTGCGATGTTCTGGGCTCCACTCTAGACCCCCGGGACAAGGCCCGGGGGCCGTTGAGTCACACGGCCCGACCCTCGTGCACCTTGGTTAGGCAGGCGTGAAGAGCTCGACCGGGTTGCCGGCCGGGTCCTCGATCACGGCCTGGGCGCCGCCTCGGCCATCGATGCGGCTGGTCCGTACCCGCGCACCGGCTTCGCTCAGGCGCCGGAGCTCCTGGTCGACGTCGGGCACCTCGAGCTGGATGCGGCCCCAGCCACCGGGGCTCGGGACCTTGCCGTCGTCGGCAGCCTGCCCGGCACCACCGGCACCCGGGCAGTTCAGCATCAGCCGCAGACCGCGGCCCTCGAGCATCGCGAAACCGCCTGCTCTCGGGCCGACGTCCTCGAACCCGAGCTCGCGGTAGAAGGCGACGGCGGCAGGGATGTCGTCGACGATGTAGCGGAATCCGGGAATCATCTGTCTCTCCTTTCTGCAACAGTACTGTTGCATAGTACGCTCCGTGCATGACTTCTCGTCAAGGGCGGACAGACCCCCGAGTGGTGCGCAGTCGGGAAAGAGTGCTCGAAGCGGCGCTCGCGGAGCTCGCCGAGCGGGGATACGGCGGATTCAGCATCGATGGCGTGGCGACGCGCGCCGGGGTTGCCCGAAGCACCATCTATCGGCTCGGCCACGACCGGCTCAGTCTGGTCGCCGCGGCGATCGAGACGCTCAACGTGCAACCGCGACCGGAGGCCGGCGCACAGGACCCGCGAGCCGATGTGGTCGCGATCGTCACCCACCTCGCCTCCGCCATGCAGTCGTCCCTGATGTCCGACTGTCTTCCGGCCGTGCTCGACGGCGCCGAGCGCGACGCCGGCTTGAGGGACCTGCATCACCGCTACAGCACGGAGCGGCGTACGCGGCTGGTTCATGCCCTCGTCCGGATGCAGGAGTCGGGGCAGGATGTCGGGGATCCGGAGCGCGCGGCGGAAGCCTTGGCGGGTGCGGTGTTCTATCGGCGGCTGATGACACCGGAGCCGCTGCGTACGGACGAGGTCGAGGGGTTGGTGGCGACGGTTCTCGGGGAGCCGTGAGCCTGCGGCCCGATCAGCCGACGCCGAGGTGCTGGTGGTCGAGGTCGATCAGGGCGACGGCGCGGTCGCCGAACGCGTCGACGTCTCGGGGGTAGGGCGCGCCGGTATATCGGGTAGCGATCTCGTCGATGATCTCCCAGCGGCGCTCGTCCTCGATCCAGTCGACGACGCGGCCGCGGAGGATCACCGGCATGAAGTCGTTGTCCTGGGGTGCCAGGGAGAGCGCGATGCGTGGGTCGGTGTGGAGGTTGCGGTACTTACGGCCTCGGTTGCCGGTCAGGAAGACGACATGGTCGCCATGGGTGCCGATCCAGACCGGGGAGGTGCGCGGGGCGCCGTCGGGTCCGATGGTGGCGACGTGAGCCAGGTTGGTGCCATCGAGAAAGACGCGTACGTCGGGGTCGATCATCGTTTTCCTCCTGGTGGGTGGTCAGCGGATGACGCGGTAGTGGAGGTGGGTGACGCCGGGGGCGGGGACGACCTCGACGATCTCGAGCGAGATGTGCTCGGGGAGCTCGTCGAAGAAGCGGCGGCCGGCGCCGAGGAGGATCGGGACCTGGTGGAGGACGATCTCGTCGACGAGTCCGGCCCTCAGCGCTGCGGTCACGACGCCGCCGCCCATAAGGCCGACATCCTTGCCGCCGGCCTGCTCCTTCGCGACGGCGATCGCGTCCTCGACGGTCGGGGCGAAAGTCTGGCGGTCGTGGATCTCCGGGGCGGGGCGATGGGAGAGGACAACCAGCGACGCGGTCGGGTGCGGCGCGCCGCCCGTGCCCCAGCCGGAGTCGTCGTAGGTGTTGCGGCCGGCGAGGCTGACGCCGTCGCGGGCAGCCAGCGCGTCGAAGACACGGGCGCTCTGCTCGGAGAGCTTGAAGCCGTCGAAGACCTGGCTGGGGGTGTCGCCGTCGAAGTACCAATCGAAGAGGATGCCGCCGTCACCCAGACCGCGACCGGGGCCCGGGCCCCTTCCGGTGATGAATCCGTCGACGGAGACCGAGAGTGCTGCGAGGACCTTGCTCATGATCGCTCCCGTGGTCAGAGTTTCCTGAAGAGACTCAATGACCGTAGCACCCTGAGTTCCTTCAGGGAACCCCGACTGGTAGATTCTGGGCATGCAACGTACGAACTTCGGCGACATGGCCTGCTCGATCGCGCGCACGCTCGACGTGATCGGGGAGCCGTGGTCGCCGCTCGTGCTGCGCGACATCTGGGTCGGCATGAACCGGTTCGACCAGATCCAGGCCGATCTCGGGATCTCCCGGAAGGTGCTCACCGAGCGGCTCGCGCATCTGGTCGAGCACGGGGTGCTGGAGAAACAGGCCTACGACAACCGGCCGCGCTATGAGTATGTGCTGACCGAGAAGGGGCGCGAGCTCGTCGACATCCTGATGGTGATGGTCGGCTGGGGTGACAAGTGGCTCGCCGGCGAGGCCGGTCCGCCGGTGCTCTACCGGCACCACGCCTGCGGGGAGATCGGTCACGTCGATCTGCGCTGCTCCCACTGTGGCGAGCCGATGCACGCCGACGACATCGACGTGCTGCCCGGACCCGGGGCGGCGGAGTAGCTCAGCCGCCGGCGCCCAGCGCCTCGAGGGCGGCGCCGTCGATGCGGTGGACCTCCCACTCGTCCTGCGGGACCGAGCCGAGGGAGCGGTAGAAGGCGATCGACGGCTCGTTCCACGTCAGCACCCACCACTCGAGGCGGCGCCAGTCGTTCTCGACGCAGATCTCGGCGAGACGTACGAGAAGGGCCTTGCCTGCGCCGGCGCCACGGTGGGCGGGGTCGACGAAGAGGTCCTCGAGCCAGATGCCGTTACGGCCGGTCCAGGTGGAGAAGGTGACGTACCAGACCGCGATGCCGATGACGGTGCCATCGCTCTCGGCGATCAGGCAGCGCGTGGTCGGGGTGCCGGACTCGGGGAAGAGCGCGGTGGAGAAGTCGGTCTCCGTCGCCTCGACCGCGTCGGGCTCCTTCTCGTAGACGGCCAGAGCGTGGACGAGGCGGAGGATCTCGGGTACGTCGGCGGGAGCTGCATCGCGGATGGTGACGGTCACGGCCCTAAGGCTACTGACGAGTTGGAGAACAAGCGTTCTAGCGAGACGCAAACGCAATCACGCTGCAACAACGGCTTCCTACGTTTCGGGGCGTCCCCAACAGAACGGATCCCCCACATGACTCAGACTCAGTCACGTCGGAACTTCCTGCGCAACGTCGGCCTCGCCGGCGGCGCGGGAGTCATGCTGCACAGCATGGGTGCTCTCGGGCTCACCTCGGCTCACGCCGCGGAGACCCCTGGCTTCACTCCTCCCAAGCCCTCCGATCTCGCCCGGGCCGGCAGCAAGTCGGTCGTGATCCTCGGCGGCGGCATCGCCGGGCTCACCGCTGCGTACGAGCTGCTCAAGGGTGGCTACAAGGTCACCGTGCTCGAGGGACGCGAGCGGCCGGGTGGCCGCAACTTCACCGTGCGCGGCGGGACCCGGGTGACTGATCTGAACGGGGTCACCCAGGTCGCCGGGTTCTCCAAGGGGCAGTACATGAACGCCGGCCCCGGCCGGCTGCCGCAGAGCCACATCACGCTGGACTACTGCAAGGAGCTGGGCGTCCCGATCGAGGCGTTCACCAACCAGAACGCCAACGCGCTGCTCTACTACCCCGGCGACCACGGCATCGGCGCGGTGCAGATGCGTCAGGCGAAGGCGGACACGTACGGCTATGTCTCCGAGCTGCTCGCGAAGGCGACCGACAAGGGTGCCCTCGACGAGGAGCTGACCGCCGAGGACAAGGATGCGCTGATCTCGTTCCTGAGGAGCTTCGGCGACCTCGGCTCCAAGGCGGAGGGGTACGCCTACACCGGCTCCAGCCGCGCGGGCTACGCGGTCGAGCCGGGCGCCGGACAGGAGTCCGGCACCGAGGTGGCACCGAACGCGATGAGCGCGGTCCTCGCCGCCGGCCTGGGCCAGTACTTCTCCTTCGAGTTCGGCTACGACCAGGCGATGATGATGTATCAGCCGGTGGGCGGCATGGACGCGATCCCGTACGCCTTCGCCAAGGCCGTCGGGGCGCGGAACATCCGCTACGGGGCCGAGGTCGTGGAGTGGAAGAACACCTCGACCGGCGTCTCCGTGGCGTACAAGGCACGCGGGAAGACCGAGACCATCAAGGCCGACTTCGCGATCAACTGCATGCCGCCGCACATCGCGGCCAAGGTCCCGCACAACCTCGGCGCCGACGTCACCGCGAGCCTGAAGTCCTTCGGGCCCTCGAACGCAGGCAAGATCGGGATCGAGTACGACCGGCGCTGGTGGGAGGAGGACTTCCGCATCTACGGCGGGATCACCAACACCCGCCTCGACCTGCGCAACATGTGGCACCCGTCGTACGGGTTCAACGGGGACAGGGGCACGATGATCGGCTACTACAACACCGGGAGCGCGGCCGACACCTACGGCGTGCTCACCCCGGCCCAGCGGCTCTCGCGGGCGGTGGACCAGGGCAAGCAGATCTTCGGCGACGTCTACGGCGAGGGCATCACCGCCTCCTACAGCCAGGACTGGAAGACGCAGAAGTTCTCCGAGGGAGCCTGGGCCTACTCGACGACCGCCGACACCGATCCGCTCTACACCCGGCTGCTGGACGCCACCGGCAACACGTACTTCGCGGGCGATCACCTCAGTCACTCCGTGGCCTGGCAGCACGGCGCGATCACGGCTGCCCGGGCGGCCGTCGAGAAGCTGCACGCGCGGGTGACGGCATGATGTCGCCGCGTACGAAGGTGGTGGCCGTGGTCGGGTTGACCGCGGCTCTGGTCGCGCCGACGGCGGCGGTGGCCGGAAGCAAGTGGTCCCCGTTCCCGCCACGTGGTGGGGAGACGATCTCGGTGCTGCCTGCGGGACAGGACAACCCGTCGATCGCCAACGGCGTCGCGATCGGGCCGGAGGCCGCGATCTACAAGTCCAGCGGGCTCGGTCCGTCCCGGCTCAACACCGGGGCGAGCGGGGAGGCGGCCTACATCGACACCGCGGTGTTCCCGGGTGGTGAGCTACCGCCGGGCGTGACCATCACCGAGGCTCAGGGCATCAACGTGCTGCGCCGGATCGGGGAGAACCTCGAGGCGGCCGGGCTCTCCTACGACGACGTGATCACGATGCGGGTCTTCCTGCAGAACCCCGCGGGCGAGGCGAAGATGGACTTCGCGGGCTGGAACCGGGCCTACCGGCAGTTCTTCGCGAACACGTCCGTCTCGACGGGCGAGGCGGTGCCGGTGCCCCTGGGCTCTGCTGCGCCAGCGGCTCCGATGGTCGTCAACCCCGCCCGCCCGTCGCGGTTCGCGCTCGAGATCGAGAACCTGCCCGTGGACGGCTGGCTGGTCGAGGTGGAGGTCGACGCGGCCTATCCGACGAAGAAGAAATAGGTCCGTCGGAACGAGAACGCCTCCCCGAGCAGTGCTCGGGGAGGCGTTCTCCTGTCAGCTCTGAAGATTCTCAGAGCTTGGAAAGCTTGGGGAAGGGGCTGGCGATACGCACCAGCCGGGGACCGAAGTCGACAGTGACTGCGGCCGTTTCTTTGTTGACGACCCGACCCAGGCCGAAGGAGTCGTGGGAAACCATGTCCCCAGACTCGAACTGCTCAATGACCGGCTCGGGATCTGCCTTGAAAGGACTCGCGGCGAAGTGTCGCCGCCGGGGGGTTGAGGTAGTCATCCCTTCGAGTATGTGGCCTACCACACGGATAAGGGAAGGAACAGATCGGGCACAAAGCCCCTTCAGGACCCCATCGAGGGTGAACGCTCAGGCGGACGCGTAGTCGGCTTTCTCGTAGCTGGCGCTGCGTCGATAGCGCGCCGAGATGCTGGGCCAGTTGGTGGTGATCCGGCCGTTCTTCTCCCGATACCAGGAGCTGCACTTGCTCCAGACGCTGTCGGCGAGCTGGTCCTGGATCCGGGCGTCGTAGGCCTCCTCGACATCGGCCCGGATCTCGAGCGGCCCCGCCTCAGCGATGTGATCGGCGTAGCGGCCCAGATAGCGGGCCTGGGTCTCCAGGAAGTAGATGATCGATCCGCCGCCGGTGTTGGTGTTGGGGCCGTACATGATCAGCAGGTTGGGGAAACCGGGGACGGTCATGCCGTGGTAGGCGTGGGCACCATCCTTCCAGTGGGTGTGCAGGTCGCGGCCCTGGGTGCCGGCGATCGTCATCGGGACGAGGAAGTCGGTGGCCTTGAAGCCGGTGCCCCAGATGATGACGTCGACCTCGTGGTGCTGCCCGTCGGCGGTCGTGACGCCGGTCGAGGTGATCTCGGTGATGTCGTCGGTGATCAGGTCCACGTTGGGCTGGGCGAGGGCCGGCAGGTAGTCGTCAGCGAAGAGGACACGCTTGCAGCCGAACGCGTAGTCGGGCCACACCTTCTCGAAGAGCCCGGGCTTCGCCGCGGTCTGAGCCCGCATGTGCCGCTTGGACCAGGTGCGCATCACCGCGGCGAGCGGCTTGATGTGGAAGGTCGTGGTCAGCCACTCGGCCTGGGTCCAGATCTTCGCGCGGTTGAGGAGCTGCGGGATCGGGTGGGCGGGGTCGGTGCGCTCGAAGTCCTTGCGCGGAACGATGTAGGGCGCCGTGCGCTGGAAGAGGAGCACCTTCGCCGCGTCCTTCCGCACCTCGGGCACGAACTGGATCGCGCTCGCCCCGGTGCCGATCACCGCGACCCGCTTGCCGGTGAGGCTGAGGTCGTGGTTCCACTCGGCGGAGTGGAACACCTCGCCCCGGAAGGTGTCGGCGCCGGGGATGTTCGGGATCGATGGCCGGGAGAGCTGGCCGACGGCGGGTACGAACAGGTCGACCGTCTCGGTCTCCCCCGTGCTGAGCTCGAGCTGCCAGGTCTTCGCCTCGTCGTCCCAGCGGGCCGCGGTCACCTCGGTGTGGAACCGGATGTGGCGGCGTACGTCGTACTTGTCGACGACCTGGTGGATGTAGTCGAGGATCGCGGGCTGGCGGGAGAACTTGTGGGGCCAGTGCGGGTTGGGCTCGAAGGAGTAGGAGTAGAGGCTGGACGGTACGTCGCAGGCGGCGCCCGGGTAGGTGTTCTCGCGCCACACACCGCCGACGTCTCCGGCCTTCTCGAACACGACGATGTCGTCGTGGCCGCGCTTCTTGAGCTCGATCGTGGCGGCCAGGCCGCCGAAGCCGGTGCCGATGACTGCGATGCGCAAGGGATCCTCCGAGGGCCGGGAGCAACAGTGTGACCTGGACCATACCGGGAGAATGTGAATCTCCGCGACCGGACCGAAGGTAAGAAGTGGGACGCCCGCTCGTCTTCCTGATTAGGGTCGGCTAACCTAATCCCATGATCGTCTGCCAGTGCCGAGTCGTCACGGACCGTGACGTCGACGTCGCGCTGGCCGACGGCGCCCGCACGGTCAGTGCGATCTGCCGCTCCACGGGCGCCGCCCAGGACTGCGGCTCGTGCATCTTCTCGGTGAAGAAGATCGTCACCCGGCACCTCGAGCACGAGTGCTCGCAGCTGGCTGCCGACGGCGCCGCGAGCTGACGCAACCGGTCACAAACTGAGTCTGTCCTCACTCCCGGGGTGCCGTGCGAGTATCGGGACAGATCCCGTTACCGGAGGTGCGTCATGCAGCCAGTCGATCCACGCGTCGTCGAGCTCCTCAACGAGGCGCTCACGTTCGAGCTCACCGTCACCAACACGTACTTTCTGCATGCTCGAATGCTCGACAACTGGGGCCTGCCCAAGCTCGGCAAGGTCTTCTACGACCTCTCCATCGACGAGATGCGCGACGCCGACGACCTGATCAACCGGATCCTGATGTTCGACGGCCACCCCAACGTCCAGCGGCTCAACGCCATCGAGGTGGGTGAGACCGCCGAGGAGATGCTCTCCCTCGCCCTGGCGAGCGAGCGCGCCGCGGTCACCCAGTTCAACGCCGGCGGCGCGGAGTGCCACCGGCTCGGCGACCACGGCACCGCTGCCGTCTTCGAGGAGATGGTCCGCGACGAGGAGAAGCACGCCGACTGGTTCGAGTCCCAGCTCGACGCGATCGATCGCGTCGGCCTCCAGGCGTACCTGGCTCAGCACGTGGGTGCGGGCGAGGGACCCGGCTGAGCGACCGGGCCCCGTCCGCCCTCTGTCAGGCAGGCGCCATGTCGTCGATGCAGAGGATGTTGTCCTCGCTGTCCTTGAACCAGGCGGCGTGCCCGGCCTCGCCCATCCCGGCGACGTCGCCGTCCCAGGTCATCCCGGGCATGTCGTAGTGCTCGAAGCTGACGCCCTTGGCGCCCAGGGCGTCGACCTCCTTGCGGACGTCGGCCACGTGGAACTGGGCGATCGTGTGGCCGGCCTTGCCCGCCTGGTCGGTCTCGTAGAGGTGGAAGGACGTCCCTCCGGACGTCGTGTAGACCAGCCCGCCGGGGTTCTCGTCGGCCGGCTCGAGGCCGAGCTTGTCGGCGTAGAAACGACGCGCCCTCCCGAGGTCGGCGGCCGGGATGTTGGCCATCACCCTGCTTTCGGTGAGCATCGCAGCCTCCTCAGGCGCTCTCGAACCACGGGTGGTGGAGGTCGTAGAAGGTCGCGCCCTGCATCGCGTAGTCGAGCTCCCGGCGTACGTCGGCCGGGGGCTCGAGCTGCTCGCCCTTGCGCGCCGCGTCCTCGCTGGTGAACGCGACGGTCTCGACGAAGCTGCCGTCCGCCTCGATCGCGAGGGTGCCACCGAGGATCTCCGGGCGCATCTCGTGCAGTTGCGTGGTGTCGGCCATCATCGCCTTGAGCCGGCTCGGGTCGTCGACACGGCCACGGATGATCTGCACGAACCCGGCGTCGTCGGAGCCGCCGTCGAAGAGCAGCGTGACGTCGTCGCAGTCGTGGAACTCCATCGGCCCGTCCATGACCTCGGCCATCTTCGCCGCCCACTCGCCCTGCTCGGGGCGGTCGGAGTTGGCCATCGCCATCTCCCGGGACTCGAAGCGGACCACCCCGATGAGCTGGCCGTCGTCGGTGAATCCGTAGGTGCCGCCGAGCCACCCGGTCGCACTCGGCGCGAGGTCACGGCGCCACTCGTCGAGCAACTGGTGGGCCTCGTCCTGCCGGGTACAGGGCCCCTGGATCATCTGGATGAACATGCTGCCTCCTCGGTCGTCGGTATGCCAACGGGCCGGTCGAGGCAGTCGCCGGGCCCCGGCCGGGCCCTCTTCGCAACGTACGTCCGCAGGGTCGGCGCGCACATACCCCAAAAGGGCGTTTTCAGTCGACGTCGACCCAGTTCAGGGTGCGGTCGACGGCCTTCCGCCAGCCGGCGTATCCGGTCTCGCGCTGCTCCTCGCTCCAGGCCGGCTGCCAGCGCTTGGACTCGTTCCAGTTCTGGCGGAGCTCGTCGGTGTCCTGCCAGAAGCCGACGGCGAGCCCGGCCGCGTAGGCGGCTCCGAGCGCGGTGGTCTCGGCGACGACAGGGCGGCTGACCTCGACACCGAGGACGTCGGCCTGGATCTGCATGCACAGCTCGTTGGCGGTGATGCCGCCGTCGACCTTGAGGACCTCGAGGCGTACGCCGGAGTCCTTCTCCATCGCTTCGGCGACGTCACGGCTCTGGTAGCAGATCGCCTCCAGGGCCGCGCGGGCGATGTGGCCGCTGTTGTTGAACCGGGACAGGCCGACGATCACGCCGCGGGCGTCCGAGCGCCAGTAGGGGGCGAAGAGACCGGAGAAGGCCGGGACGAAGTAGACCCCACCGTTGTCCTCGACCTCCTTGGCGAGGGCCTCGACCTGCGTGGCGTTGCTGATCAACCGCAGCTGGTCACGCAGCCACTGCACCGCAGAGCCGGTGACGGCGATCGAGCCCTCCAGTGCGTACGCCGGTGGCTGGTCGCCGAACTGGTAGCAGACCGTGGTGAGGAGGCCGTTCCGGGAGCGGACGAGCTCCGGGCCGGTGTTGAGCAGCAGGAAGTTGCCGGTGCCGTAGGTGTTCTTGGCCTCGCCCGCGTCCAGGCAGACCTGCCCGACCATGGCGGCCTGCTGGTCGCCGAGGATGCCGGTGATCGGGATCTCGCCGCCGAGCGGGCCGTTCTTCACCGTGGTGCCATAGGCGCTCGGGTCGGAGGAGGGCCGGATCTCGGGGAGCATCTGGCGCGGGATGTCGAAGAAGCCGAGGAGCTCCTCGTCCCAGTCGAGGGTCTCGAGGTTCATCAGCATGGTGCGGCTGGCGTTGGTGACGTCGGTGACGTGTACGCCCCCGGTGGGCCCACCGGTCAGGTTCCAGACGATCCAGCTGTCGGTGGTGCCGAAGATGGCGTCGCCGCTCTCCGCGGCCTCGCGGACACCGTCGACGTTCTCCAGGATCCACTGGATCTTGCCTCCGGCGAAGTAGGTCGCCGGCGGGAGCCCGGCCTTGCGGCGGATGATGTCGCCGCGCTCGTCCTTGTCGAGGCTGGAGGCGATCCGGTCGGTGCGGGTGTCCTGCCAGACGATCGCGTTGTAGTAGGGCCGTCCGGTCCTCTTGTTCCACACCACGGTGGTCTCGCGCTGGTTGGTCACGCCGAGCGCGGCGATGTCCTCGTCCGTCAGGCCCTTGCTGCCGAGCGCGATCTGGATCACCGCCCTGGTGCGCTCCCAGATCTCCACCGGGTTGTGCTCGACCCAGCCGGCCTGCGGCAGGATCTGCTGGTGCTCCAGTTGGTGGCGGGCCACCTCCTTACCGCTGTGGTCGAAGATCATGCAGCGAGTGCTCGTGGTGCCTTGGTCGATGGCAGCGACGTAGTCGGGCATGTCGGTCCTCTCTGGTGTGCGGGCTCCCTTGCCTACCGATCGTTCCTACCTCGTACAGGGCTCGGAAGACCAGCACTGTCGCCGCGCCGCTCGACCTCAGTGCTGCATTTCCATCTGGCTCTGACGACCTTGCGGTAGCGGGACTGCCGTGACTGGCTGATCGGCGAACAGCCGCAGCGTCGCGTACGCAGCAGCGAACCACCCCACCAGCAACCCGAGCGTCGCGAGCCCGGCAGCGATCTCGAAGAGCGCCAGGCCCGTCGCCGCGGCGAGGGCGCTGCTGCCCGTGGCGACGGTCCCGACCGGGAACGTGAACGACCACCAGGTCGGTGCCACCGGCAGCCCGTCGCGGACCTGGCGCACCGTCAGCGCGAGCGCGAGGGCGGTCCACAGGACGGTGAAGCCCCACACCGGCACGCCGTAGCAGACCGCGAGCATGCCGAGCGCGTGGCCGTACTCGGGCACCACGCTCGGCGCGAGCACACCGAGGTGGTGGACCGCCGTGGTCGACTGCCCCAGGAAGCCGAGCACGATCCACACGGTGGGCAGGGTCGCCGGGGCGAGGGCACCGTGGCGGACGAGCCGCTGCCAGAGCTGGTTGAGCACGAGCAGTCCGGCGATGACGGTCAGGCCGAAGAAGGCGTAGCAGACGATCAGGAGGGTCTCGCGGGGCTGCCCGGCCGGGAGGTGCGGAACCAGCGCGGCGCCGGTCGTCGCCGAGACCATCGGGGGTACGACCGGCATCAGCCAGCCACCGGTCGCGCTGTCGTCGGCGACCCCGTGACGCGTGATCGCCCGGTACGGCACCGCGATCGCGGTCCACAGGCCGAGGAGGGTGCCCGCCGCCCACAGCGCTGCGGCCAGCGCGACCGCCGTGTCGGCACCGAGCACGTCCTGGCCGACACCGACCGCGCCGGCACCGACGGTCATGAGCGCCATCGCCGGAGCCCCGTAGAAGTGGGACATCACCGGGTCGTCGTAGTGGCGGCGCAGCAGCGAGCGCTCTTGGCGGATGCCGAGCAGCATCGCCGTGACCGTGGCCGCCAGGAGGGCGGTTGCCGCCACCCAGAACGCCAGCGCGAGCGGCATCGCTCCCGGAACCCGGAAGGGAAGACCGGGCAGGACGACGGCGACGATGCCGGTGCCCATCGTGGCTGCGTACCAGTTCGGACCGTAGGGGAGCCTCATGTCTCCATGCTCGGCGCGGCCGCGGAGCACCGGTAGCACCCAGATGACTGTGGGGTCACAGGGATATCCTGTGACCATGCTGCCCGACATCCCGTCCCTCCGCCTGCTCGCCGACGTCGCCCGGTTCGGCAGCATCGGCGCCGCCGGCCGCGCGGCGGGGATGTCCCAGCAATCCGCCTCGGAGCGGCTGCGCACGATGGAGACCCAGGTCGGACTGGTGCTCGTGCAACGGGCACATCGGGGATCGGCGCTGACCCAGGCGGGGAAGCTGTTGGTCGAGTGGAGCGCTGACCTGCTCGAACGCGCCGACGAGATCGAGAACGCGCTGCAGACGCTGCGCCGCGGGCGCTCCGACGAGCTGCACGTGCACGCGTCGATGACGACCGCGGAGCACCTGCTCCCCCGCTGGCTCGTCCGGCTGCGGCAGCAGCGACGGGTCGCGGTGAGCCTTCGGGCCGCGAACTCCGAGGACGTCGTCACCGCGGTGCGTCAGGGGGAAGCGGACCTGGGCTTCGTCGAGGGCCCGGTCGACACCGCGGGACTCGCCACCGCGAAGGTCGGCGTCGACGACCTCGTCCTGGTCGCGGCGCCCGACGACCGCTGGGCACGTCGCCGCGCGGGGATCAGCCCGCGCGAGCTCGCGACACGTCCGCTGACGTGCCGCGAGCTCGGGTCCGGCACTCGCGCGGTCGTGGAGTCCGCGCTGGCGGCCAGGGGCGAGCGGCTGGCGGACCCCGAGGTGGAGTTCGCGACGAACGCCGCGATCCTCGCCGCCGTACGCGCCGGCGGGTCACCGGCGTTCGTGTCGAGCCGGGCGTCCCAGGCCGACGTCGACCTGGGCACCCTCGTCGCGGTTCCGGTGGCGGAGCTGGACCTGTCCCGAGAGTTCCGAGCCGTGTGGGTGGGCGGTGGGCGCCCGCCCGCGGGCCCGGTGCGTGACCTGCTAGCGATCGCCGGCGCCTGAGCGGCGGGCGGCTCGGTCCACAAGATCGGCCACGAGCTCCTCGACCCGAGGCCACGGGCCGAAGCCGGAGGCCGGGTTGAGATGGCCGACATCGCCGAGGTCGACCAGGCGCGAACCCCAGGTCTCGGCCATCCCGGCGACCCGGCGATAGCCAGCCAGCGGGTCGTTGCGGCTGGCCGCCACCGTGGTGGGGAACGGCAGTCGTCTGCGCGGCAGCGGCGTCCAGCCGTGGGCCCGCAGCTCCCGTCCCGTCGGATAGCCGTCGGGCAGCGGCACCTCGAAGTCGGGCGGTGTCGCCAGCAGGGCGGCCCGCACCCGGGAGGTGCTGGGTGAGCGGTCGGCCCAGTGCACCAGGAGAGGTACGCCGGCGCTGTGGGCGACCAGGACCACCGGTCGACCCTCGGCCCGATCGGCCGCTTGCCCCACCATCTCCTCGAGGGCGGCGACCCGCGCCTCGAGGTCGAGTCTGGCGTGCTTCCCGGGCTCGAGCGGCGGCAGGATGCGAGCGTCGGTGAGCGTGGCGGCGTAGTGCGTCTGCCAGTGCTCGGCGACGTGGTCGCGAAGGCCGGGCACGATCACCACGACGGGTACGTCTCGGTCGGTCACGGCGAGCTCCGTATCTTTCGAAGGGTCTGTCGAATGGGTCTGTCAAGGAAGTCAGCTGTCGGACGACAGCCGGGCGAGCTTGCGCGCACCCGCCGGGTGCAGCCGCCAGCCGAGCACGAGGGCGAGGACCGCGACGATGTACGCCAGCGGCGCGATCTGCAGCGCTGCCAGGAGACCGATCCGGTCGGCGAGGACGCCGACCACGAAGGGCCCCAGCGCCAGCCCGAGCAGGCTGTTGGCAAGGGTCAGCGTGCCCATCGCCGAAGCCCGCACCGAGGTGTGGGTCAGGTTCGCGACCATCGCCGCGATCGGACCCGAGGATCCCGCCGCGAAGAAGGCGCCGATACCGATGAGCGAGGTCGAGAGCGGCCCGGACCCGAGGTGGAAGCCGATCGGCAGGCACACCAGCGAGAGCAGGCAGAAGACGATCGAGGCGACCCACTTCAGACGTACGTCACGCCGACCGACCCGGTCCGTGACCACACCGCACACGACCATGCCGGAGCCGACCAGCAGCACCACGACGGCCGCGAGCGCCGCCGCCCTGTCCGTGGCAAGGCCGTGATAGCGGTTGAAGAAGCTCGGCATCCAGGCGAGCAGCACACCGGCGGTGAACATCTGCAGCCCACCGCCGACGTAGGCGCAGAGCACGGCGGGGTTGGTGTAAAGGCTCGACAACGGTGCCCGGAAGCCCGCGGCCGGGGAGGCGACCGCGGTGTCGTCGGCCGCCACCGCTGCCCCGTGCTCGGCCAGCCGGCGCTCGTTGACGACGGCCCGGAAGGCCACCACCAGCACCAGCCCGAAGACCGCCATCGCCACGAACGACCAGCGCCAGCTCGTGTGCGCGGCGATGTAGCCGCCGAGGACGACACCGACGACCGATCCGAACGACCCACCGGCCATGAACGCGCCGCTGAGGGTGGCATGCAGCCGGCGCGCGAAGATGCTGAGCACCACCGCGATGCCGACGCTGCCGTACGCCGCCTCGCCGACGCCCACCAGGAAGCGGGCGGCGAGCATCTGGTGGTAGTTCATGGCGACCGCGCACAGGCCGGTCGCCACACTCCACAGCACGGCCATCGCGACCAGGCTGCGGACCCGTCCCCACCTGTCGGCGACGATCGAGATGGGGAGGGTCAGCAGCCCGACCATCAGCGCGACGATGCTGCTCAACGACGCCAGATGGGAGTCGGAGAGCGCCCACTCGGACTTGAGCACGGGGAAGACCGCACTGAGGACCTGGCGAGACATGTAGTCCGAGAGCAGCAGCCCGAAGGCGAGGGCGAAGACGAGCCACGGGTAGGCGCTCGACCGGGACCGTTCCGAGACCTGGACCGGGGCGCTCACAGCATTCTGCGTCGTCATCGCAGGTCCCTAGGCGTGCTGGGTGAAGCCGACCTGGCCGGGCCGGCGGTTCGGGGCGTAGCCCAGCTTGGCCAGGGTCTCGTCGGTGTCGGCGTACGTCTCGCCGATCCGGTAGATGTCATGGGCATCCTTGGCGTCGGCCACCTCGCGGCCGAGCTCGCCGGCGATCCGGACCAGCTGCTCGATCTGCTGGACCGAGGTGAACTTCTCGCCCTTGCTGCCCCAGATGGTGTCCTCGTTGCCGCACCGGGTGTGCAGACCCATCGCGATCGCCATCGCGTTGACCGGGAGGACGCTGCGCATCAGGGTCTCCAGGGTCAGGCAGGCGCCGTCGGGGACCCGCTGGATGAAGTTCATGATGTTGTACGGGTTGGGGCCGTCGAAGCCACCGCCGATGCCGACCCAGGTCAGGTTGAGCGGGCCGGTGTAGACGCCGCGGCGGATCAGCCGCTCGACGGTCTCCAGCTGCGGGATGCTGGAGAGCTGGAAGTGCGGCTGGATGCCGCTGGCCTGCAGCCGGCGCAGGTGCTCCTCGACCCAGGCGGGGCCGGCGGGCACGGTCATCTCGCGGTACGCCTCGGCGAGCTCGGGACGCTCCATCGAGGTGCCGGCGATGTCGTCGGCGGTCATCAGCTCCATGATGTTCATCTGGCTGGTGTTGATCGCGATGGTCACCTGGTCGGGCTTCGGGTCGAGCTCGGCGAGCATGTGCCGGGTGTCGTCGGAGAGCCACTTGGCATCCGCGCCCTCGCCCTCGGGGGCGAACGAGATCGAGCCGCCGACCTGCAGGATCATCTCCGGAACCGCTTCACGCAGCCCGGCCAGCAGCTCGTTGAACTTGGAGAGCCGCTTGGAGCCCTTGCCGTCGAGCTCGCGGACGTGGATGTGCAGGACCGTGGCACCGGCGTCGAAGCAGTCCACCGCCTGCTGGATGTGCTCCTCCATGGTCAGCGGCAGGTCCTCGCGGAAGTCGTCCGGCTCCCACTCAGGGCCGTATGGGGCGGCGGTGATGACCAGCTTGTCCTGGAGCTCGGGGAACAGGGCGTCGTCGTGGAAGTGCATGTCGGTCTCTCTTTCCGGGGTTCGGCGTTGGTGGTGGGTGGGGGTCAGAAGGGGCGGTCGCCGACGATCCCGGCGCGCTCCATCTTTCGGACGGCGGGCCAGTAGTCCTGGACGGCGTAGTGCTGGGTCGAGCGGTTGTCCCAGATCGCGAAGCTGTTCCTCGTCCAGCGCCAGCGGACCTGGTGCTCGGGGATGCTCGCCCGGCTCGTCAGATAGCGGAGCAGCTCGCCGGCGCCCGGCGCGTAGTCGATGCCGGTGCGTACGTTCTCGGCGGTGTGGAAGTTGGTCAGGTGCGTGGTGAAGCTGTTGACGAACAGCACCTTCTCGCCGGTCTCCGGATGGGTACGCACCACCGGGTGCTCCGCGTCGGGGAACCGCTCCTTGAGCGCGAGCCGCTCCGTGATCGGCATCCGGGCGCCGAAGGTCGCCTCGATGCTGTGGCGTGCCCTCAGCCCGGCGATCTTGGTCTTGACCTCGTCGGGCAGCTGCTCGTAGGCGAGCGCCATGTTGACCCACATCGTGTCGCCGCCGACCTCGGGTCCCTCGACGCAGCGCAGGACGCTGCCCATCGGCGGGTTCACCCGCCAGGTCGCGTCGCAGTGGTACGCGTTCTCGAACCGCTCGGGCGGGCTGTCGAGGTCCTTGTAGATCCGGACGAGGCCGGGGTGGTCGGGGTCGGAGCCGACGACCGGGTGGTCCTCCAGCTGACCGAACCGCTGGGCCAGGGCCACGTGCTCGGCGCGGGTGATGTCCTGGTCGCGGAAGAAGACGACCTTGTAGCGCAGCAGCAGCGCCTTCAGCTCGGCGAAGAGCGCCTCGTCGCGGGAGACCTCGGCGAGGTCGACCCCGGACAGCTCGGCACCGATGCTGCAGGTCAGCGGCTCGACCTCAAAGCTCTGCCGGGAGGCGGCAGGACGGTCGGGGGCGGCGTACGTCGTGGTGTTCATGGTTGTTCTCCTCTCTGTTCGGACAGGTCAGACCTTGAAGACCGAGGAGCCGACGGTGCGGCCGGCCTCGAGGTCCCGGTGTGCCTGGACGCAGTCGGCCAGGTCGTAGCGCTGGTTGATCTCGATGCGGATGCGGCCGGCGCCGACGTGGTCGAAAAGCTCGCCGGCCAGTGCGGCGCGCTCGGCCGGGTCGGCGATGTAGTCGGCCAGCGCGGGGCGGGTGACGAACACCGAGCCCTTGACGGCCAGGTCCATCGCGTTGATCGGCGGGATCGGGCCCGAGGACGTGCCGAAGCAGACCAGCAGGCCGCGACGGGCCAGGGAGTCCAGGGACGTGTGGAAGGTGGTCGCGCCGATGCTGTCGTAGACCACCGGCACGCCGGCCCCGTCGGTGAGGCGGCGTACCTCGGCGGCGACGTCCTGCTCGCGGTAGAGGATGACCTCGGCGCAGCCGTGTGCCTTGGCCACCTCGGCCTTCTCCGGCGTGGAGACGGTGCCGATCACCCGGACCCCGAGCAGGGCCGCCCACTGGCAGAAGATCAGCCCCACTCCGCCGGCCGCGGCGTGGAGCAGCACGGTGTCACCTGCCTGGAGCGGGTGGATGCGGCGCAGCAGGTAGGCCGTCGTCAGGCCGCGCATGGTCATCGCCGCCGCGGTCTCGAAGTCGATGTTGTCGGGGAGCCTGATCAGGGAGTCGACCGGCATCACGCGCTCGGTGCTGTAGGCGCCGAGGGGGCTGCCGGTGTAGGTCACCCGGTCACCCGGCGCGAAGTCGGTGACGCCGGGACCGACGGCCTCGATCACGCCCGCGCCCTCGACGCCGAGCCCGTTCGGGAGCGGGGCCGGGTAGAGCCCGGTGCGGAAGTAGGTGTCGGCGAAGTTGAGCCCGACCGCGGCGTGGCGGACCCTGACCTCGCCGGGCCCCGGGATGCCGACCTCGACCGGCATCCAGCGCATGACCTCGGGCGCTCCGGTCTCCTCGATGCGTACGGCGTGTGCCACTGGGATCTCCTCGGGCTGACGATGTGACGTACGCAACACTAGGGACGGAGATCGGTCCTCGCTTATCCTCAGGGGACAGGTTGCTTGTCATTCAGGGACACCCGGAGGGACGTGTGAAGCCACTCGCTCGCTACGCGGCGCTCAACGGCTATGCCGATCTGAGCCGGTCGCTCGGGCTCGACCCGAGCAGCCTGATGCGTCGCTGCGGCCTCGACCCGGCAGGTCTGGGGATGCAGGACCGCTGGGTGCCCGCCGCCACCGTCGCGACACTCCTCGAGCGGTCGGCTCAGGAGTCGCACCACGAGGACTTCGGGCTGCGGCTCGCGGAGCGGCGCCGGTTCTCCAACCTCGGCCCGCTGAGCCTGGTGGTCCGGGAGGAGCCGGACGTACGCAGCATGCTGCGCATCCTGAGCCGCTACGAGCACATGTACAACGAGTCGCTGCGCACGCGGCTCACCGAGTCGGGTGGCACGGCGACGATCCGGGTCGAGCTCGACCTCGGGGAACCCGCCGAGTCACGCCAGGCGATCGAGCTCGCCGTCGCCGTCGTGCACCGGCTGCTACGGGGGTTCCTGGGGGCGGAGTGGCGCCCGCTCGCGGTGTGCTTCGCCCACCACCCACCGACCGACGCCGCCACGCATCGACGCGTGTTCGGCACGACGGTGACCTTCGACCACGAGTTCCACGGGCTGGTGTTCTCCGCCGCCGACCTCGCCGCCCCTAACCGGATGGCCGACCCCGGCCTCCACCAGTACGCCTACCACCTGCTGGAGTCGGTCGAGCCGTCACGCGTGGGCACCGTCCCCGATCGCGTACGCGAGCTGATCGAGGTGCTGCTGCCGACCGGGCGCTGCTCGATCGAGCAGGTCGCCCGCAGTCTCGGCGTGGACCGTCGTACGGTGCACCGCCGGCTCGCGGCGTACGACCTGACGTTCTCCTCCGTGCTCGACGAGACCCGGGGCGCGCTGGCGGAGAGGATGCTCGCGGGCGGGCACTACTCGCTGACCGAGATCTCCGAGCTCCTGTCGTTCTCCGCCCCGAGCAACTTCACCCGCTGGTTCCGCGGCCGGTATGGCTGCAGTCCGAGCAGCTGGCGGGCGGAGCGGCTCTAGGTCGTACGTCCTCTACTTCTCGATCCGCTCGAGCTTGGTCCAGCCGGTGTAGCCGCGCTTCTCGACCAGGCGCATGAGGTCACGGGCGACGGGGACCTGCTCGACGAACATCGAGTCGAGCAGGGCGGCGAGCTCGTCGGGCATGGCCTGGTCGCCGTCGACATAGACCGCCCAGTCCTCCTCCGATACCGCGTTCATCTGGGCGACGATCTGGTCGGCAATGGTCTCCAGGCGCGGGTCGCCGGGCTGCCAGTCGAGCATGCCTTCCATCTGCTTGTAGGTCTCCACGACCGAGGGGTCGTCGAGCTGGCCGACCTTGTTGCGGATGAAGGCCTCCATGCTCTGCGGCTGCTGGGCGGCGACGAGGATCCAGGCGTCGCGCTCGCCCTCGATCATCCGCTCCGGGATGCCGAGCTCGCGCATCCGTTCCAGATAGGCGACCGCCTCCGGCGGGAGGGCGAGCCCCTCGCCGTGGACGAGCCGGGCGATCCGCTCGCGGTGGCCCTGGAGCTCACGGATCTCGAGACGGAGGCGCTTGTCGATCTCACCGACCGCCTTCTTGAAATCGTCGTCGCCGGCGTCCAGCAGCTCCTTGACACGGGAGAGCGGGACGCCGGCGTCGGCGAGAATGCGGATCTTGATCAGGTCGACCACAGCAGCGGCGTCGTAGCGTCGGTATCCCGAGTGGTCGCGCTCTGGCTCCACCAACAGCCCTTTGGCGTGGTAGTGGCGCACGGCCCTGACGGTGACACCGGCGTACGACGCCAGCTGGCTGATCGTGAGCATCCCCGAATAGTGGCGGGAACGCCGTACTTTGTCTCGTGGTTTTGCCGCGTGGTTCAGGAGAACTTGCGGCGGTAGGCGGCGGTGGCCAGGACGTACGCGACGACCAGGAGGCCGATGCACCAGGCCAGCGCGATCCACAGGTCGTTGCCCGGGTCCTCCCCGGCGAAGATCGCCCGGATGGTGTCGACGATCGGGGTGACCGGCTGGTGCTCGGCGAAGGCCTGCACCGGACCGGGCATGGTGTCGGTCGGGACGAACGCCGAGCTGAGGAAGGGCAGGAAGATCAGCGGGTAGGAGAAGGCGCTGGCGCCCTCGACCGTGCCGGCCGTCAGGCCGGGGATCACCGCGAGCCAGGTCAGCGCGAGGGTGAACAGAGCCAGGATCCCGATGACCGCGAGCCAGTCGAGCACGCTCGCGCCGGTGCGGAAGCCCATCAGCAGGGCGACGAGCACCACCACGACCAGCGAGACCATGTTCGCCACCACCGAGGTGATCACGTGACCCCACAGCACCGCCGAGCGGGCGATCGGCATCGACTGGAACCGGTCGAACATGCCGCCGTTCTTGTCCTGGAACAGACGGTAGGCGGTGTAGGCGATGCCGGAGGCGATGGTGATCAACAGGATGCCGGGTAGCTGATAGCTGACATAGCTCTGGTGGGAGCCGGTGTCGATCGCGCCGCCGAAGACGTACACGAACATGAGCATCATGGCGACCGGGGTGATCGCGGTGGTGACGATGGTGTCGGGGCTGCGGCCGATGTGTCGCAGGGAACGGCCGGTCAGGACGGCGGTGTCGCCGAAGAATCGGGTGGTCATCGTGACTCCTTCACGTTGTTCGTGCTGGCGGACTCGCCGTTGGACTTGCTGGTGATGGCGAGGAAGATCTCCTCGAGGGACGGCTGCTTCTCGACGTACTCCTGCTTGGCCGGCGGGAACATCGCCTTGAGCTCGGCGAGGGTTCCGTTGGCGATGATGCGGCCCTCGTGGAGGATCGCGATCCGGTCGGCGAGCTGCTCGGCCTCCTCGAGGTACTGGGTGGTGAGCAGGACGGTCGTGCCGCGGTCGGCGAGCTCCTTGACGGTCTGCCAGACCTCGATCCGGGCCTCCGGGTCGAGACCGGTGGTCGGCTCGTCGAGGAAGATCACCGGCGGGTTGCCGATCAGGCTCATCGCGATGTCGATCCGGCGGCGCATACCACCGGAGTACGTCGCGACCTTGCGGCCGCCGGCCTCGGTGAGCGAGAACCGGGCGAGGAGCTCATCGGCGACCCCGCCGGGGTTCTTCTGGCGGAGCAGCTTGGCGATCAGGATGAGGTTCTCGCGGCCGGTCAGGATCTCGTCGACGGCGGCGAACTGGCCGGTGAGGCTGATGGACGTGCGTACGTCCTGGGCCTGCGTCGCGACGTCGAAGCCGTTGACCGTCGCCTGGCCGCCGTCCGCCTTGAGGAGCGTCGTCAGGATCTTCACGGTCGTGGTCTTGCCGGCGCCGTTGGAGCCGAGGAGGGCGAAGATGCTCCCCTTCTCGACGCTCATGTCGACGCCCTGGAGGACGTGCACGTCGCCGTAGGACTTGGTCAGTCCGGCGATCTCGATTGCTGGTGTCGGGTTCATGTCGAATAGCGTCGAGGGTTGACCTTGGGTCAAGGTCAAGCGATAGTTCCGACCTTTTTTCGACGACCCCGATCGGGCGGGTCAGTCGTTGCTCTTGACGGCCTTCATCGTGGGGTGGGAGACCATCCGGTGGACGCCCGGGAGCGGGTACATCTTCTCGGTCTGGAAGCGTTCGAAGGCGTTGCTGTCGGCGACGTCGACACGGATCACGTAGTCGATCTCGCCATAGACCCGCCGCATCTCGGTGACCTCGTCGTAGGAGGCGACCATCTCCTCGAACTGGTCGACGACCTCCTTGCTGGTCATCGTGATCTGGACCAGCAGATAGACACAGAAGTCCCGACCCGAGGCGACCGGGTCCAGCCGGGCGCGGTAGCCGGCGATCACCCCGGACTCCTCCAGGCGCCTGACCCGGCGCAGGCACGGCGCGGGTGTCAGGCCCACCCGGGAGGCGAGCTCGACGTTGCTCAACCGGCCGTCGATGGTCAACTCTCGGAGAATTGCTCGATCAATGGCGTCAATGCTCGTCATATTGCTCATCTTCCACCATAAGGGACATTATCGGCAATCAAAGTGCGTCAAACGAGCGATAGAATGGCGTCCATGCTGGAACAACTGGTCGCCTTCGCCGCGACGTCGCTCGTCGTCATCGTCGTCCCCGGCCCGGACATGATGCTGACGCTGCGCAACGCCGCCCGCAGCGGGCGCGCCGGGGCCCTCTGGACCGCGGCGGGCATCATGACCGGCCTCGCCGTCCTCGGCACCGCGGCGGCTCTCGGCATCACCGCGCTGCTGACCGCCTCCCCCACGCTGTTCCAGATCGTCCGGGTCGCCGGCGGCATCTATCTCGTCTACCTCGGCGTCCAGGCGCTGCGCGCCTATGTCCGTGCTCGCAGGGAGCACCGGACGCCGGGGGTCTCAGTGGCAGCCGCCGCCGTCCTCCGCCCCGGAACCGGCGGCATCGCGCGCTCGACATGCTTCCGCCAGGGACTGCTGAGCAACCTCCTCAACCCGAAGGTCGCCGCCTTCTACCTCTCGCTGTTCCCGCAGTTCGACCTCTCGCCGCTGGCGCCCTTCGCCCAGCACATCGCGCTCGCCGCGACGTTCTGGGTGCTCTGCCTGGTCTGGTACGCCGGACTGATCACCGTCATCACCCGGCTCGCGCCCCGCCTGCAGTCACCGGCGTTCGCGCGGCGTACCGAAGGACTGGCGGGCACCGCGATGATGGGTCTCGGCGCCCTCGTGCTCACCGGGTCGGCCTGAGCCGAGCTCAGCCCTTCTGCAGACGGCGCCAGCCGCCGGCGCGGTTGTTGGCCACGATGGCGCGAAGCAGCTCGGTCAGCGCCGGGCGGTCGATCGGGTCGTCGGGGTAGATCTGGATGGCTCGCCCGGTGGCGTTGCCGTGCCCCTGGTTGATGATCCCCGCGGGATCGGGGACGGTCGGGTCGTAGAGGAACAGGTTGACGTGGTCCTTGGTGGCGAGCAGAGCGCACACGTTGCCCTGCAGCACGAAGTAGGGCTGGACCGTCCGCTTGATCGTCTCCTCGATCTCCGGGTCGGCGCCGTGGATGATCTCGCGCAGCTCTCGGCAGATGTCGCGCTGCCACTCGGGCAGACCGTCGAGGTAGGCGTCGACTCCGGCATGGGTGCGGATGGTCATGATCGCAATGTAAACCCGGCCTCCGGGCACCCGGCAAGCGATAAACAAATCGACAAATCATCTCTTTGACTTCAAGTACTTGAAGTTCTTAGCGTCTTTGGTGTGACTGCATCAACGACTCGGACGTACACGATCCGAGAGGTGGCGACGCTGACCGGGCTACCGGCCAGCACCCTGCGCTACTACGAGACGATCGGGCTGACCTCGCCGGTCAGCCGCGGCGCGAGCAGCGGACACCGGGTCTACGACGAGACCGACCTGGACCAGCTGACCGGCGTCGCCTGCCTCGCCGCGATCGGCCTCTCGATCGACGACATGAGGACGTACGTCGCCAACAGCCGCCTCGGCCGCGACGGCGCCGAGGAGCAGATCGACCTGCTCATCGGCCATGCCGAGCACCTCGCCCGGGAGGCCGAGCACCTCGAGCTCCGACGGGCGTATGTCGGTCTCAAGACCGACTACTGGCGAGCCGTCTCCGCGGGCGAAGGGGCCCGCGCCGAGGAGATCGGCGATCGGGCACACGCGATCGCCGACCAGATCCGCAGTCGCGAGAACCACTGATCCACCACCCCCCATCTCAGACACAGCAGACCCCAGGAGAACCATCCATGCGCGTCAACGCGTACGCAGCACCTTCCGCCGGCGAGCCGCTGGCCCCGATCACCATCGAGCGCCGCGAGGTCGGCGCGAACGACGTCCTCATCGCGATCGAGTACGCCGGCATCTGCCACTCCGACATCCACACCGTCAACGGTGACTGGGGCCCGCAGCCGTTCCCGGTCGTCCCGGGCCACGAGATCGTCGGCCGGGTCACCGAGGTCGGCTCGTCCGTCACCAAGCACAAGGTCGGCGACCGCGTCGGCGTCGGCTGCTTCGTGAACTCGTGTCGCGAGTGCGACCACTGCCTCAACGGCGACGAGCAGCACTGCTCGACCCCCGGCGGTGGCGTCGGGACGTACGCCGCGAAGGACCGCGACGGCTCGTTCACCCAGGGCGGCTACTCGACCCACGTCGTCGTCGACGCCCACTTCGCGCTCGAGGTGCCCGAGGGCATGGACCCGGCGGCTGCGACGCCGCTGCTGTGCGCCGGCATCACCACGTACGCGCCCCTGAAGAAGTGGGGCGCCGGTCCCGGCAAGAGGGTCGCGATCGTCGGCCTCGGCGGCCTCGGCCACATGGGCGTCAAGCTCGCTCACGCGATGGGCGCCGAGGTGACCGTGCTGTCGCAGTCGCTGAAGAAGCAGGAGGACGGTCTGCGTCTCGGCGCCGACCACTACTACGCCACCTCCGACCCGGCGACGTTCGAGACGCTGAAGAACAGCTTCGACCTGATCGTGAACACGGTCAGCGCCGAGATCCCCGTCGACGACTACCTCGGTCTGCTCGACGTGGACGGCACCCTGGTCAACGTCGGCGCCCCGCCCGAGCCGCTGAGCGTCAACGTGTTCTCGCTGCTCACCAACCGGCGCAACTTCGCCGGCTCGATGATCGGCGGCATCGCGCTGACCCAGGAGATGCTCGACTTCTGCGCCGAGCACGGCATCGGCTCCGAGGTCGAGGTGATCGCGGCGGACCAGATCAACGAGGCGTACGCCCGGGTTCTGGCCTCCGACGTGCGCTACCGCTTCGTGATCGACACCTCCACGCTGGCCTGAGTCCTCTGCGGGGCTCTAGCCCCAGTGGGCGGGCCGGTCGCGCCCTGCGGGCAGGCGGGTGGTCCCGTCTCCTCGCAGGGCGTTGACCTGCGCCTGGCTGAGGAAGAGGACCCGGGAGAGGTCGGCGCCCGCGACGGCCGCGTCCCGCAGATCCGCACCGAGCAGGTCGGCATCGGCGAGGTCGACGCCCCGCAGGTCGGCGGCCACGAGGAGCGCGCTTCTGAGATCGGCACGACGCAGGTCTCGCCGGCGCAGGTCGCGACCGACCAGGTCGGCGCCGGCCAGCGCCTGACCCGCGGGGTGGCGGATCTCTGCACTCACGCGACGGAGCGCGCTCCCGGCGGCCGCGCGGAGTGCGCCCACGTCGGTCGCGAGCACCTGGTCGGCAGAGCCGGCCGCCGCGGCGGAGACCTGCACGGTCAGCTCGGCGAGGTCGGGCGACGGGCGTCGCTCGGCGGCCTCCTCGAGCAGCGCCAGCATCTCGTGCAGGTTCCGCATCACGGCGAAGACGTCGAACATCTCCTGCCGCAACGCCGGCTCCGTGCGCCAGTCGGCACCACCGAAGGTCACCTGGGTGACCTGCTGACCTGCGCCGAAGCACTCGAACACCGTGCAGCCCGCATACCCGCGGTCCCGCAGCCGGTCGTGGATCCCGCAGCCGAAGTCGGGCCCGAGGTGGCGGCAGGGATCGCCGCCCGCCTTGTCCTCGGGGAAGTCCGCCGAGCGAGTGAAGGGCAGCGCCACGCAACACAGGCCCGCGCAGCGGGAGCAGTCGGACCGGTAGGTGCTCATCGGAGGCAGGGTACGCCGCTGGGCTGCGTCAGCATCCGGCGTCGTCGAGCGCCTTGGCCGTCAACCGCCGGCCGAGCTCGATCATCTCGGTGGCGCGATGGAAGTCGAGCGTGCGGGCGGCGTCGACCGGCACGGTGATCAGGACGTCGGGCGGCAGCCCCGCCAGCCGGTAGCGCGCGATCATCTCCTGCATCGCATCCCACGACAGCGTCATGATGTCGGCGACGCGCAGATCGGGCTGAGCGCGGTTCGACTCTGCCTTCGGGGCCGTGGTCATCTCGCCGCCGATGCCCAGCTTGTCGCGGAGCCGCCGGAAGACCGTCGTACCTTCCTCGTCAGCGGTGACGTCGGCGGAGTTCTCGACCACCGGCGACTGCGTCCCGCGCTGGGTGCGCGGGCCCTGCAGCGAGACCGCAATGGTCAGGTCGGCCGGGGTAGCGGCGGTCGGGGCCATCGGCAGCGGGTTGAGCAGGCCGCCGTCGACGAGCACCCGGCCGTTCCACATCACCGGCAGGAAAACGCCGGGGATGCCGATCGAGGCCCGGATCGCCTTGACCAGCGGGCCGCGCTGGAACCACACCTCACGGTGCGACTCCAGGTCGGTCGCGATCGCGGTGAACGGGATCGGCAGATCCTCGATGAGCTGCTCGCCCAGCAGATTCTCGAGCTCTGCGACGACGCCGTCGGCGTTGAACGCACCGCCTGCCCGCCACTTCGGGTCGAGCAGCCGCAGCACGTCGATCTGACGCAGCCCCGTCGCCCAGCCGGCGAAATCCTCGTCCTTGCCGGCCGCGACCAGGCCGCCGACCAGCGCCCCCATCGAGGTGCCCGCGACCGCCACGATCTCGTGTCCCCGCGCCCGCAGCTCCTGGACGACGCCCAGGTGGGCGTAGCCCCGTGCGCCGCCTGCCCCCAGGGCGAGCGCGACCCGCTTGCCATTCGTCGCCATGCCTCCATGATCCCCGATACCCCGCGGGAGCTCTGCACGTTGGACTAGCGTGCCGGATATGAGCATCCCGGTCGCGCTGTCCGATCTCGCTGCCACGCTCGAACGCTTCGGCAGCGGTTTCCTGCTGACCACCGCGGGCGAGCGGATCAAGGTGGTGGTCGTGGACCCGGTCGTCGAGGGCTCGACGCTGCGGATCTCGAATCCGGGCGGTGGCACCCGTGCGAACCTCGCCGCGAACCCTGTGCTCACCTTGACGTACGCCCCGCTCACGCCGCGCGAGCATGCGCTGATCGTCGACGGCACCGGCCGGGTCGAGGGATCCGATGTCCTCGTGACGCCGACCGGCGCCGTGCTGCACCGGCCGGCATCGCACGCGTCCGGGCCGATCTCCGAGGACGGCTGCGGGCAGGACTGCCGTCCGGTCTGACGTCGGCGAGGAGCCGTCCGCGCGTCGCGTCGCCGGGCATGACGGCGTCCGTAGGCTCGACCCATGGAGTCCTCCACCACCGTGCTCGTCACCGGCGCGACCGGGTTCATCGGTCGGCGGCTGGTCGCCGAGCTGACCGAACGCGACCTCACGGTGCGCGCCATGACCCGGCGGCCGGACGACTACGACGGCCCCGGCGAACCGGTAGGTGCCGACGTCGACGACCCGACCACCCTGTCGGCAGCGCTCGACGGGGTCGATGTGGCGGTCTATCTGGTGCACTCGCTCGACCACGACGACTTCGAGGAGCGCGACGCCCGGGCCGCCCGGTCCTTCGGCGCCGCGGCCGCCCGGGCCGGGGTGCGCCAGATCGTCTATCTCGGCGGGCTCGGGGACGACGGGGATCTCTCACCCCACCTACGCTCTCGCCGCGAGGTCGAGACCCTGCTCGGCGAGGCCGGTGTCCCGGTCACGGTGCTGCGGGCCGCGATCGTGGTCGGCCGGGGTGGCGTCTCCTGGGAGCTGACCCGGCAGCTGGTCAAGAACCTCCCCGCCATGGTGGTGCCGAGGTGGACCGCCACCCGGACGCAGCCCGTCGCCGTCGACGACGTGATCCGCTATCTCGCCGGTGTCATCGACAACGAGGACGCGATCGGCGAGGTCTTCGAGATCGGCGGCCCCGAGCCGATGACGTACGTCGACATGCTGACAGTCGCCTCCGAGGTGGCCAACGGCCGATCGATCCCGGTCGTCGCCGTGCCGGTGCTGACGCCTCGACTGTCGTCGTACTGGCTGGCACTGGTGACCGACATCGACGTGACCACCGGGCGCAATCTGATCGACTCCATGACCACCGAGGTGGTCGTACGGGACCGTCGCATCCTCGATGTCGTGCCCGGCGAACCGCTGCCCTATCGGGAAGCCGTACGTCGCGCCCTGGCCGAGCGGCTGGCCGACGAGAACGCCCTCTGAGCCGGCGGTGTCTCAGCCGAAGAGCAGCGGCAGCGCGAGCAGCATCGACAGCGACCACGAGCAGTGGGTGAGGATCGGCGCGAGCACGCCGCCGGACGCACGCCGCTCGAGCCCGACCACTACCCCGAGCAGGATCGCCGCGAAGGCCAGCATCACGTTGCCGGTCGCGAGCGTCGCGATCACGTAGGCCACCGACGTCCAGGCAACCGGATGGCGAGGAAGGGCGGCGTAGACCGCACCACGGAAGAACAGCTCCTCCGCCACCCCGTTGACCGCCGTCACCACGACCAGGATCGGCAGCGAGCCCTGGTCGGCGAAGTCGAGCACCGAGCGAACCTGTCGGTCCAGCCACGGGATCTCGCGCACGACGAGACCGCCGATCACGAAGATCCCGGCCAGACCGAGGCCGAGCAGGATCGGCGCCAGCACCGGACGTACGAACCGCTGCCGACCCTGCCCGTCCTGCCGGCGCCAGGCGCCGATCCGTCCTAGGTGCAGCGGCCCGGACGCGAAGGCGCCGATGGTCCAGACTCCGGCCAGGGCGAAGGCCGCCGGATAGAACCAGACGCTGCCCGGCTCGATCCGGAGCGATACGCCGAGCACCAACGCACCGAGTACGACGAACCCGACCGTGACCGCCTGGCGGCGCCGCAGGCCGGCGTCGCTGTCGCGGTGATCGCGCGGCACGACGTCCCACAAGGACCTGCGCACCCAGCTGCGCACGGCACTCCCCTCGCTCCGGTGACGGCTGCGTCCAACGTACGTGGCCGGCATGACCAGGCACACGGATCAGGGCTGCCTCGATCGACGTGTCGTCACATGATCGCGACGGCGTTCGCCGGTGAGCCGGTCGCGCCGGTGACGTTGAGCGGCTTGACGCTGAGGAAGGCCTCCCACCGCTGCAGGTCGTCCATGCGGCGAGCCAACGGCCCGAGCCTCCACAGCTCGCCCAGCGGCATGCCGAGCTTGGCCAGGAACTCCTGGTGCATCATGCCGCGGTCGTTCGGCGCCGACCGGACGAAGGGCGAGTGGGGGACGGGCGGCAGGCACTCGACCGCGAAGGTGTCCGCCGCGAGCAGGGCGAGGCCGGTGTCCCAGGCCCAGTCGAGGACCTCCTCGCTCTGTTCGATGCCCGTGGCGCGGCCGACGGCCTGCTGAGCCAGCTTCTGCTCGGCGGTGAGCCCGAGGAACCACTCGCACCACCCGGTGTGGAGCATGACGATGTCACCGGCACGCAGCTCGACCGCCTGCGCGGTGAGAGCCTGATCGATGTAGTCGTACGGGATCGGCTGGCCCGCCTCGTGGTCGAGAGTCTCCTCGCGCCGGGCGAGGAGGCCGGCGATGTCCACCAGAACTCCCCGGCTGACGATGGGCCGGTCGGCCCAGACCTGGATGCCGATCTCCTCGGTGCCGGGGACGATCAGCTCGTCGGCGGTCTCGCCGTAGAACCCGACGTCGTCGGCACGCCGATGCCGCAGCCCGTCGACCTGGGTCGAGGACTGGAGGTAGTAGCCGTCGAGGTAGTCGTCGCGGTGAGCCGGGTGGTTGCCGTAGATGACGTGCTCGGCCGGCTTCCTCGCCCTGGACATCCCCGGCATGAACGCGTTGATCGGGTAGTCCAGCCCGAAGGTCTCGCCCAGCTGGACGAGTCCGGCCGCGGCCACCACGCTCTCCTCGCCCGCGAACGACGGCGTGCCGCGCCACGGGTCCTCGAAGAGCTCCCACGACGTGCCCCGCAGCCGGCCGGGCCGGTCATGGAGCTCGGCCCGGCTCGGGCGGTCGTGCGTGGTCATCTGGTCGCTTCCGCGTCGTCACGCACCGTTGCCTCGGAGCCGACGTGGGTGAGGAGGTAGGCCGTCACGGCCGAGGTCGAGGCGGCGACGCACAGAATCGTCTTGAACAGGCCGTTGGGGCCTACGACGACTGCCTGGCTGCCGACGACCAGGCCCACGGTCTGCAGGCCGATGAGCGCGAGACCGCCGAGCAGCGCGACGATCAGCGACGCGATGAAGACGGTGCGGAGGATCGATCGAGTCATGGTTCCGTCCCTTTCTCAGACAGGCAGGACGCCGGAGGCGACGAGCACCCCGATGCCGAGCAGCGGAAGTGCGTAGTAGGCGAGCATCCTGCGGAAGGTGTGCAGCGGGTCGACGCCGGCGATGCCGCAGGCGACATACAGCGGCGCTCCGCCCGGCGGCACGGCGGCCTCGCAGGAGGAGAAGATCAGGACCGCGACCGCGGCAGTCGTGGCGGGTACGCCCGCGGCCGCGAGCGCGGCCACGCCGACCACGCCGACCGCTGCCATCGTCGCGGTGCTCGAGAGCGGTGCCGCGACGGCGACGACGATGATCCCGATGACGAGCGCGAGCAACCACACGGGCAGGTCGAGGTCACCGAGCAGCCCGGCGAGCTGATCGGGGAGACCGGTCGTCGCCAGCGCGTTCGCACCCGCGAACGCGAACAGGACGGTCAGCCCCACCACCCCGAACCGCGGTGCCGAGCCGCCGATCAGCTCGACCCAGCCGCGGCCGCTGCGCGGCAGCCGATCACGCCCGAGGAACAGCCCGATCAGGATGAGGATGACGGGCATCCAGAAGATCGGGCTCAACGCCTCCGTGACATCGGAGTCGATCCGCTCGGTGAGCGCCGTCGCCACGGCGCCGGTGGTGAGCACGATGGGGATCGCGATCCCCGCGAACAGCAGCAGCGTCGGCCAGCCGTTGGAGAACGCAGCCCGTACGTCCCGGCCGCTGCGCGACACGGTCGGACCGCTGCCGGCGGTGGAGCGGCGTACGAGCAGGTAGGTGACGATCAGGCGGTGCAGCACGCACCACAGCCCACCGATGAGCAGCGGCACGATCAGCGAGTCGATGTCGACGAGGGCACCGCCGACCGAGGAGCCGACCAGGACGAACATCGAGGCGCTGAACGGGAAGGTGATGCCCATGCCCGCGTTGCCGGCCACGATCGTGGCGGCCGTGGTGCGGTCGACGCGGGTGCGCTCCATCCACGGGATCGTCACCGACCCGACGGTGGCGGCGATCGCCGCCTGGTTGTGGACGATGCTCCCGAGCCCCGCGGAGGCGACCGTCGACACGTACGCCGGGCCGCCACGGCGGTGACCGATGAGAGCGTCGAGCAGGTCGATCATCCGGTGGGTGACGCCTGCCTTCTCCAGGACGTAGCCCATGAAGACGAAGATGACGGTGGCGTAGACGATCTCGTCGACGATCGCGGCATAGAGGGCGTCCCAGCCCGCGCTGAGGAACTGGCTGCCGTTGAACACCGCGGCGACGACGAACCCCACCACCATCGCCTCACCGACATTACGGCGCAGAACGGTCGTCCAGGCCAGGATCACCGCCAGGTAGACGCCAAGCGCCCAGACGCCGATCACGACCCGCTCCCGTCAGCGGCCATCCGCTCCATCGCTGTCATCGAGGCACCCGTCATCTCGGCAGGAACCCCCAGATCTGCGAGGTAGGCGCCGGTCGAGCGCATCTCCGCCGCCCGCCGGGCGGCATGCTTCGACGTACCGGTGAGGAAACGGTCGATGACCGCCTGTCCGTCACCGGCGAGAACGCCTGCGATCTGACCACGGACCCACTCTTCCATCCCGGCGCCACGCCCGGCACCGACCGCCTCGACGACGACCGAGGCGAGCCCCTTCATGAAGACGCTGCGCAGCAGCTTGTGCGCCATGGCGTCGCCGAGGTCGCCACCCACCACCTCGACCGGCGTGCCCAGCGGACGCATCAGCGCCGCGACCGCGTCGCCCGCCGGCCCGGCGGCCATCAGCGGCGTGGCGGTGCCCAGCTGGATGACCGGTCCGAGGATGGCGACATCGACCAGGCGTACGTCCTCGCGCCCCTCGAACACCGTGGCCAGCGCCCGCTTCTCCAGCGGCCCCGAGGAGGTGAAGTCCGCATAGACGGCACCCGGGGCGAGTGTGGCGGCGGCCGTCTCCGCGACCGATCGGCTCGCCGAGGCCGCGGTCAGGACGATCACGACCTGGGCGCCCTCGACCGCTCCCTCCAGCGTGTCCGCGACCTCGACACTTCCCGGCGCCTCGCTGAGGTAGGGATCGAAGCCGGTCACCCGGTGGCCGGCCTGGGCGAGAGCGGTGCCGTAGATGCGGCCGACCTCGCCGAGGCCGAGGATCGCCACGCTGGCGCCCTGGAGCGGACTGTCGGAGCTTGTGCTGTGTGACATCGTCGAACTTTCGGTGCTGGGGAGGATCAAGGGTCAGTCGTCCGCGAGAATCCGGATGGCCAGGACGTCGCAGGGGGCGCGCAGCAGCACGGTCTGAGCCGTGCTGCCGAGGAGGAACTTCCCGGTGCGCGAGCGGCGGCGGAGACCGACGACAACGAGGTCGGCGCTCACCCTCTCCGCCTCGTCGACGAGGGTCTCGGCGACGGCGACGGCCTCGGCGTACTGGCGTACCTCGACCTCGAGGCCCTGGTCTGCCAGCCGCTGCCGCACGGCCTCGAGCTCCGCGGCCGGGACGAGGCCGCGGTCGGCATAGGCGCCGCCCGTCGAGGAGTTCACGACCACGAGGGGGCCGCCACGTGTCTGGGCCTCCCGGACGGCGCCGGCGAGGACACGCTCGCCGGCGTCGCCGGGCATGTAGCCCACGAGGATCGTCATGGCTGCTGTCCCTCGGGCCCGGCGAGACCGAGGGAGGCCTCGATCACCCGGCGGGTCGCCTCTTCGGCGGCGTACTTGGCCTCGGCACGGTCCGCGATCACGGCCGCGGACTCGAGGGGAACCACGACAACACCGTCCGCGTCGCCGACGATGATGTCGCCGGGGCGTACGACCACTCCGGCGACAGCGACATCGACCGAGAGGGCGTACGGGCCATCCTTGTAGGGGCCGGCCGGCGTGCGCGAGCGGGCGAAGACGGGCATGTCGTACTCGGCCAGGCCCTCGGCGTCGCGGACCGCGCCGTCGAGGAGGAACCCGGCGACACCGCGGGCCTTGGCCTTGCCGCCGATGAGCTCGCCGATGAGGGCGCGCGACTCGTCGGCGCCGCCGCTCACGACGATCACCTCACCCGGTTCGACCTGCGTGAGCGCCTCGTGGATGCCGAGGTTGTCGCCGGGGCGGGTCCAGACGGTGAACGCGGTGCCGACCATGCCGGCACCGGGCCAGGCGGGCGTGATGACGGAGTCGACCGAGCCCAGCCGATCCATCGCGTCGCCGATGTTGGCAGTGGGGAGACGGCGGAACCGGTCGAGAAGCGCGTCGTCGGGACGCTGCGGCCGAGCCGTGGCGACGCGGCCGCCGGGGTTGAACTGCTGGTCGGCGAGGATGCTGTCGGTCATCAGTCGTCCGCCTTCACCAGCGGGAACAGGTCGCCGAAGGTCTTCTCGGTCTCGTCCCAGTAGGTGGCGTACTCGTCGGCGTCCAGGTAGGACGGGGCGAGGCCGGCGTCGGTCATCTTCTTCTGGAACGCCGGGTCCTCCATCACCTCACCGATGGCGGTGGACATCTCGTCGACGACCTCGTCGGGCGTGCCCGCCGGGAAGGAGTAGCCGCGCGAGGAGGAGATCTCCACGTCGTAGCCGGACTCCTCGAACGTCGGTACGTCGGGCAGCGACTCGGCGCGCTCGGCGTCCATGACGCCGACGATGCGGACCTTGCCGGAGTCGGCCAGGGGCCGCAGGTCGCTCACGTTGGCGAGCAGGACCTCGGTGTTGCCGCCCAGGAACGCGGTGGTGGCGGCGGTGCCGCCGTCGGCGAAGTGCACCGGGGCGAGATCGGCTCCGGTCACCTCCTTCAGGCTGGCGAGGGCGAAGTGCTCGTTGCTCGCGACGCCGGTCGTGGTCGCGCGCAGCTTGCCGGGTTCCGCCTTGGCGGCCTCGACCAGGTCCTTCGGGGTCTTGATGTCGCTGTCGGGGGCGACCGCGACCGCGGTGGGGTCGACGACCTGGAGGGCCACGGGGGCGAAGCTGTCGCGCTCGTAGGAGGCGCCCCGGCTCTCGTCGAGCACGGTCATGATCGCCGACGGGAACGTCGTGGCGGCCATGGTGTAGCCGTCCGGCTCGGCCTGCGTCAGCGCGGTGTAGGCGACCTGGGAGTTGGCCGCGGGCTTGTTGACCACCGTGATGGTGGCGTCGAGCTTGTCCTCGAGCTCCGTGGCGAGCATGCGAGCACCGATGTCGGTCGGGCCGCCCGCGTCGTACCCGACGACGAGCTCGATGGGCTTGGCCGGGTAGTCGCCGGTCGCTGCGTTGGTTCCGGACTGGGCACAGGCAGCGAGCGAGAGGCACGCCAGGCCGATGCCGGTGAGGGTGAGTGCGCGGGGTGCGCGGTTCATGGGGATGACCTTTCGTCGGTTTCGGGGGTGGCTGGATCAGACTTCGGCGTCGGTGGGCAGTCCCGCCTTTCTCTTCAGTCCGGCGCTGAACACAGAGGCGAGGAGGATCGCGAGGGCGACCAGCAGGAACACCAGCGAGAGCGGGCGGTCGACGAAGATCCCGAAGTCGCCCTGGGAGATCTGCAGGGACTCCCGCAGCGCGCTCTCGATGAACGGGCCGAGGATGAGCGTGAGGACCAGCGGCGCGAGCGGCAGGTGGACCTGCCGGAAGACGAAGCCGACGACGCCGAAGAACACCATCACGTAGATGTCGATGACGCTGTTGTTGACGGCGTACGAACCGATCACGATGAAGGCGAAGATCACCGCGCGCAGGACCGAGTAGGGGATCGCCAGGATCCGGGTCCACAGCCCGACCATCGGGACGTTCAGCACCAGCAGGAGCAGGTTGCCGACGAACAGGCTCGCGATCACCGTCCAGACCAGGTCCGGCGCCTCGGTGAAGAGCTGCGGTCCCGGGGTGAGCCCGTTCTGGAGGAAGGCGCCCATGAGCACCGCGATCGCCGGCGAGGCCGGGATCCCGAGCGTGAAGAGCGGGATGAAGGCGGCGTTGCTGTGCGAGTTGTTGGCGGTCTCGGGAGCGGCTACGCCCTCGATCGCGCCGGTCCCGAGCTCCTTGCGGTGCCGGGAGACCTTCTTCTCGGTGCTGTAGGCCAGCAGTGAGGAGATCGCCGAGCTCACGCCTGGGATGAGGCCGACGACGGTGCCGATCGAGGCACCTCGCCCGATCGCCGGTGCGGCGCGGCGCAGGTCGGTTCTCGTCGGGAGCAGCTGCCGGAGCGTCGGGGCGGTGGGCTTGGGAGCCGCGCCGCCGCTGGTGGCGAGCAGCTCACCGAGCCCGAAGATGCCGACCAGGACGGGTACGTAGCTGATGCCGTCGAAGAAGTGCGGCTGGTCGAAGGTGAACCTCGGCATGCCCATGACCGGGTCGATGCCGACCATCGCGATCAACAGGCCGAGGCAGGCCGAGATGAGCCCCTTGAGGACCGACCGCCCCACCAGGCCGACCAGCAGCGCCAGGCCGATGAGCACCAGGGAGAAGAACTCCGGGGGCCCGATACGCAGGCCGAGCTCCGAGAGCGGCTTCGCCGCCACGACGAGCGCGAGCGTGGCGATCGTGCCGCCGATGAACGAGCCGATCCCGGCCGTGGCCAGTGCTGCTCCGGCCCGACCACGCAACGTCATCTGATAGCCGTCGATGCAGGTGATCGCCGACTCGCCCTCGCCCGGGATGTTCAGCAGGACGCTCGTGATCGTCCCGCCGTACGCACCTCCGTAGAAGATCGCGGCCAGCATGATGATGGCGCTGGCCGGATCCATCGTCAGGGTGAGCGGGATCAGGATCGCCATGCCGGCGGTCGACCCGATCCCGGGCAGGATGCCGAGGATCGTGCCCAGCAGGCACCCGATCAGGGCGAAGAGCAGGTTCTGCGGGGTCAGCGCCGAAGCGAAGCCGTCGAGGAGCGCGGTGAAGGAATCCATGACCTCACAGCCCCAGGTCGCGCAGGAACGGGATGCTGGAGACCGGTAGCGGCACCGTCAGCAGCCGGGTGAAGGCGTAGAAGACGCCGAAGCTTCCGATCACGGCGATGACCAGCGACTGCAGCGGTCCCCGGCGCCCGACCACCAGCAGGTGGAAGAGCAGGAAGACCAGCATGCTGACCTGGTAGCCGACGGGCTCGAGGCAGGCGGCGAGCACGCACAGGCTCACCAGGATGGCCAGCACGGTCGGGAGGGAGTACTCGGGCGTCTCCTCCTCGTCCGGGGCCGGCTTGCCCGCGGTCTCGGGGCGGAGTCGTGCCCGCAGCTCCTGGCCGAACCAGATGAGCCCCAGCACGACCAGGAGCACCCCCAGCCAGAGCGGGAAGAACCCGGGCCCAGGCCCGAGGTCGTCCCAGTAGCCGAGCGAGCGCGAGCCGATGAACGCGGCTGCTCCGATCGCGACGACGAGCGCTGCGACGAGCAACGGCAGGACGGACCGGCGGCGCTCGTCAGCGGTCGCCGGACCGGCTACCGCCGTAGTGGCGGGGATGTTGGTGTAGTCGCCCATGTTTCTCATTCTGTGATAAGGTGTATCACGGCATGAGGAACTATCCGTGACGGCCGTCACCCTGTCAAGCCCTCGTGCTCAGGGGTGCGAGGATTCGATGCGTCGCGACGAAACGGAGGAGGCCCGTGAGCGAGGAGAAACCGGCAAGCACGATGCGCTCTTTGGAGAGAGCCATCGACGTCCTCGAGGTGCTCGAGGCGACGCGTACGCCGCTGCGGCTGAGCGAGGTCGCGCGCCGAGCGGGTCTGCACGTCGCCACGACCCAGCGCATCCTCAACGCGCTCGAGTCGCGCGGACGGGTCGAACAGGACGGCACCGGCTATCGCACCGGCGTCGCGATGCTGTTCGGGGCACACGCCTACCTGGCCACCAACCGGCTGGCCTCGACCGCGCCGATGATCCTGCAGCAGCTCGCCGCTGCCACCGGGCTCACCGCCTCCGTGTTCGTTCGCGCCGGGTCCTCCCGTGCCGTGATCGCCCGGGTCGAGGGCAACGACCCGCTGCGCTATGTCCTCCCGATCGGCGAGCGGCTCCCGCTCCACCTCGGCGCGGGCAAGGTCATCGCTGCGTACATGGATCCCGCGGAGCTCGAGGCAGCCCTCGACGGCATCGGCGAGTTCACCCGGGCAGACGGGACCCAGATCTCCCCCGAGGACTTCCGGAACGAGCTCGAGGAGATCCGTCAGCGCGGCTGGGTGGCCTCCCACGACGAGCGCGTGGTCGGCGCGTCATCCGTGGCCGCTCCGCTGATCAGCGCCGACGGTGAATGCCTCGCGGCGATCCAGGTCTCCGGTCAGACCAGCAACCCCGCCTTCACCGACCCCACGCCCCTCGGACACGAGGTCGGTCAGGCCGCAAGTGCGCTCGCTGCGCGCCTCGGCTGACTCCAACGTGCCCTAGGGTCGTTCGACGTGCCCGACAACTGGCTGAACGAGACCCGCGACTCCTACGACACCGATGCCGCCGGCTACGCCGAGCAGGTACGCGGCCTGCTGGACGATCGCCCCTACCTGCGTGCCGGCCTGGCCGTGTTCGCCGAGACGGTGCGCCAGAGCGGCGGGCCGGTGGCCGATGTCGGCTGCGGGCCCGGGTACGTCACGCGGCACCTCCGCGACCTGGGCGTGGACGCGTTCGGGATCGACCTCTCCCCGGAGATGGTCGCCATCGCCCGGCGCGACCATCCGGATCTCGGGTTCGAGGTCGGGTCGATGACCGATCTGCCGCTGGCGGACGGGTCCGTGGGCGGCGTACTCGCCTTCTGGTCCGTGATCCACATCCCCGACGCGGCGGTGCCGGGAGTGTTCGAGGAGTTCCGCCGGGTGCTTCGGCCCGGCGGTCAGGTGCTCGTCGGTTTCCACGTCGGCGACGAGACACGGCATTCGTCCACGGGCTACACGGGGCAGCCGATCAACGTCGACAGTCACCGGCGCCGGCCCGGGCAGATCTCCGAGTGGCTGCGGGAGGCCGGGTTCACGATCGAGGCCGAGCTCCTCATGCGGCCCGACGACGAGGTTCCGGGCGCGATCGCCTTCGCACAAGCGCCGGTTTGATCGCTCACGGTCGAGCGTTCATAGTGCGCAGCATGGTGAACGAGATCGACCGGTTGGCATGGGTGACGGCGGGCGAGGCGCGCGGTCGTGACGAGGACGAGCCGGTCGCTCTGGCCGCTCTGGCCCGCACCGGGGTCACCGTCGACGTGGTCGACTGGGACGACCGGAGCGTCGAGTGGGCGGCGTACGACCGCGTCGTGCTCAGGTCGGCCTGGGACTACCCGCAGCGGCTGGCCGAGTTCCTGACCTGGCTCGACGAGGTCACCCAGGTCACCGAGCTGGTCAATCGGCCCGCCCTCGTGCGGTGGAGCCTCGACAAGCGGTATCTCGCCGAGCTCGCGGCCGCCGGGGTACCGATCACGCCCACCGTCTTCGTCGAGCCCGGCTCGACGGCAGAGTTCCCCGACGGCGACTTCGTCGTCAAACCCGCGGTCGGCGCCGGCAGCCGGGACGCCGCCTCGTACGGCCCCGAGGACCATGCGGCCGCGTCGGCTCACGTCGCCCGCCTCCACGTCGGCGGACAGGTCGTGCTGGTCCAGCCGTTCCTGAAGTCGGTGCCCATCGACGGCGAGTGGCCGCTGGTCTTCTTCGACGGCCGATTCAGCCACGCCGCCAGCAAGCGGGTCGACCTGCCGCGGGCCGGCGCCGTCGACGACCTCTTCGCGGTGGAGAACAACGCCGCCCACACCGCGGACCCCGACCAGATCGAGGTCGCGCAGGCCGCCGTGGACCTGGTCACCGGCCGGTTCGGGACACCGACGTACGCCCGGGTCGACCTGGTCCGCGACAACGACGGCCGCTACTGCGTGCTCGAGGTCGAGCTCGTCGAGCCCTCGCTCTTCCTGCCCCAGGCCGACCCGGCCGCGGCCGACAGGCTGGCCGCGGCCCTCACGTCCCCGACGGGCGAGCGCTAGGCGGGCACCGGTTCGGCGACGCGCGCGGGCACGGTCCGCGCCGTGAACCGCAGGCTCGGGTCGTCGACGGGACGCAGCCGCAGCTCGCGGGTGTCGTACAGGTAGTCCTGCCGGATCTGCCACGGCGCCCGCTTGCCCTGGCGGGGCATCACGGCGTCGCCGCGCTGGATGTAGCCCGACCGCATCGAGGCACCCATCACGGAGACCTCGTCGCGATCCTCGTCGGCCGCCTCCGCCACCACCTGGCCGTAGCCGTTGCGCGCCATGTGCTTGAGCAGCCGGCACAGGTACGCAGCGGCGAGGTCGGCCTTCAGGGTCCAGGACGCGTTCGTGTAGCCCATCACGATCATCGCGTTGGGCATGCCCTCGACCAGGGTGCCCTTGTAGAGCAGCCGGTCGCGGGTGTCGACCGGCTCACCGTCGACCTCGATCCGCATGCCGCCGAGCAGCTGGATCCTGAGTCCGGTGGCCGTGATGACGATGTCGGCGGGGATCTCCTCCCCCGACGCCAGCCGGATGCCGGTCTCGGTGAAGGTGTCGATCGTGTCGGTGACGATGGAGGCCTCGCCCCGCCGCAGGACGGAGAACAGGTCGCCGTTCGGCACCACGCACAGCCGCTCGTCCCAGGGGTTGTAGCTCGGCTCGAAGTGCTTCATGTCCACCTCGCTCCCGACCTGGGCGCGGATCGCGGCCAGGATCGCCTTCCGGGCGGCCCGGGGCGCGGTGCGGCAGAAGCGGTACATGCCCTGCTGCAGCAGGATGTTGCGTACGCGTCCGGCGCCGTAGACCGCCCGGGTCGGCACCTTGAGCAGGTTGAAGGCGGCGGAGACCGGGTCGTCGGCCGGAACCGGAACGACGTACGTCGGGGAGCGCTGCAGCATCGTGACGTGCTCGGCCTTCTCGGCCAGGTTGGGGACCAGGGTGATCGCGGTGGCTCCGCTGCCGATGACGACCACGCGCTTGCCGGTGTGGTCGAGGTCCTCGGGCCAGTGCTGCGGGTGGATCAAATCGCCCTGGAATCGGTCTTCACCAGGGAAAACAGGTCGGTGGCCCTGGTCGTAGTCGTAGTAGCCGGTCGCGCCGACGAGGAAGTGGCTCGTCCACTCCTCCGTCTCGCCGGTGGTCTCGTCGAGGGCCGTGGTGGTCCACAGGCCTCGCTCGCTGGACCAGGACGCGGCGACGACCTTGCGGCCGAAGTGGGTGTGCCGGGTGACGCCGTACTCGTCCGCGGTCTCCTCGATGTAGCGCTTGATGCTCGGGCCGTCGGCCAGCACCTTGGTCCCGTTCCACGGCCGGAACCCGTAGCCGAAGGTGAACATGTCCGAGTCCGAGCGGATCCCGGGGTAGCGGAACAGGTCCCAGGTGCCGCCCATCGCGGTGCGGCGCTCGAGGATGGCGTACGTCCGCCCGGTCCGCTCGCGGGTCAGCTGGCTCGCCACGCCCACGCCGGACAGGCCGGCTCCGACGATGAGCACGTCGACATGGCGTTGGGTGGTCATGCGGTCCTCCGAAGGTCCGTGGTCGTCTTGTCCTGGGTCGTCGCCAGGATGGTGTCGGCGATCAGGTCGGGGTCGTCCGCCATCGGCACGTGCCCGCAGCCGGGGAGCTCGACGTGGCGCGCTCCGGGCAGGCGCAGCCGCGCCTCGCCGGCCTGGTAGGGACGCAGGACCCGGTCCTTGCTGCCCCACGCGATCGTGATCGGCACATCGGCCGGCACGGCACCGTCGAAGAGGTAGCCGCCGCGGATGATGTCGCGGAGCGCCTGCTTGGAGTCGAGCATGTTGCACAGGTCCTCGTACGCCACCTCCGCCGGGATCGCCGCCGGCCGGGCGGTCAGCCAGCTGAGCCCCAGCGTCCGACCCCACGGGTGACGAAGAAGCCACGGCGCGACCGGCCGCAGCACCCCCGAGGTCGCGATCACCGAGGCGAACAGTGCGCGCACGTAGGCGAACTCGACGTCGTTGCGCCAGAAGCCGGCCGGGGAGATCGCGGTGACGCTGCGGGCGAGCCCGTGCTTGCTCAGCTCCAGGGCGACCACGCCACCGAGACTGTTGCCCACGACGTGCGGACGCTCCAGGCCGGCCTCGGCCAGGAACTCCTCGAGCGGGTCGATCAGCGCCTGCCGGGGCGAGCGGCCGTCGGCCACATGGGCCGGGGACTCGCCGTGACCGGGCAGGTCCACGAGGAACACCTCGTGGTGCTCGGCGAGCCGGTCGACGACCGGGTGCCAGGCCTGACGGCGATGACCGATGCCATGGATCATCAGCAGCGGCTCGCCCGAGCCGGTGCTCTCGTACGCCAGCACCTCAGACCGCCGCACTCGACGGCTGCGCGCGGTAGCGCGCGGCCCGCCCGTCGATACCGAGGGCGCGCCAGACCAGCTTGGCCGGTCCCTTGCGGATGCCCAGGTTGTCGGCCAGGAGGCGTACGTCCGAGAAGAGGTCGCGCAGGAGCTTCTCGGAGTCCTGGGAGTCCCACCAGATCTCCTTGGCGACGTCCTTCGGGATGCCCATGTCCTCGCGCGCCTGCTTGCTCGGCACCATGATCACGTCGCACAGGAGCCGCATGACGACCGGGAACAGGTAGGTCAGCGCGCGCCGCTTGACGGGGTTCATCTGCGCCCAGTGGTGCTCGAGATACTGGTGCGCGAAGCCGATGTGGCGCGCCTCCTCGGCGATGTGGATCTGCATGACGCGGTCGATCAGCGGGTGGCTGCCACCGGCACGCATGATGCTCTTCTGCAGATGGTCGATCGGCTCCTCGCCGCCGAGGATGCCGACGAAGAAGATCTCCGGGAACCAGGTCCCGGCCGACGTCACCAGCGGAGCCAGCCAGGCGAACCATCCCGGTGCCCCGGCGACGCCGTCGACCCCCGAGTTCTCCACGAAGCGGTTGACCGACTCCTGGAACATCTGGATGTGGTGGGTCTCCTCGGTGACCTCGTGCATCGCGTAGCGGAACTCGGGGTTGCCGTCCTTCGCCAGGATCAGGTGGTGCATCACGCCCGCGATGAGCACCTGCTCGAACTGGCGCCCGACCTTCGCGATCTGCGCGTAGCGGTAGACCCCGACCTGGATCTGCCGCTCCTTCGAGAGCGACTTGTACCACTCGTGGCGGCCGATCTCGTCGGCGTCGGTGAGGACGAAGCGCTCGTCGTTCGGGTCGAGGTGGAACTCGGGATCGTCCCACTTGATGTCCTTGAACGCCTGGAAGTGCTGGTCCACCGAAGCCTCGGAGAGCGTCCGCAGCGTGTCGTAGTAGGACTGCTTTCCCTCGGCGGTCCTCGTCGTCGAACTCATCTCGATCTCCTTCTCATCGGGTGGGGACCGGAAGGGATCGGCTGATGATCTCCTTCATGATCTCGCTGGTGCCGGCGTAGATGCGCTGGACGCGGAGGTCCGTGAAGGCCCGGGCGATCGGGTACTCCTCCATGAAGCCGTAGCCGCCGAAGAGCTGGACGCACTTGTCGACGACGATGCCGGCGCGCTCGGAGCTCCAGTACTTGGCCATCGCGGCGGTCGGGATGTCGAGCTCGCCCTTGACGTGCAGCTCGACGCACTCGTCGATGAAGGAGCGCGCCACCCGGGCCTCGGTCGCGATCTCGGCCATCTCGAACTTGGTGTTCTGGAAGCCGAAGACCGGCCTGCCGAAGGCGGTGCGCTCGTTGACGTACAGGAGCGTCTCGTCGAAGCAGAACTCCATCGCTGCCACGCTGCCGACGGCCACGATCAGCCGCTCCTGGGGCAGCTGCATCATCAGCTGGACGAACCCGTCGCCCTCCTTGTCGCCGAGCAGGTTCGAGGCCGGGATACGTACGTCGTCGAAGAAGAGCTCACAGGTGTCCTGCCCCTTCATCCCGATCTTGTCGAGCACCCGGCCGCGACGGAAGCCTTCGGTGTCGGTCGGGACGATGACCAGGGAGATCCCGGCGGCGGCCTCTTCCGGGTTGGTCTTGACCGCGACCAGCACCATGTCGGCCAGGAGCCCGTTGGTGATGAACGTCTTGGCGCCGTTGACGACGTAGTCGTCGCCGTCCTTGACCGCCTTGGTGCGGATGCCCTGCAGGTCGGAGCCGGTGCCGGGCTCGGTCATCGCGATCGCGGAGACCACCTCGCCGGAGGCCAGCTTCGGCAGCCACTCGTTCTTCTGCGCCTCCGTGCCGTACGCCAGCAGGTAGTGGGCCACGATCCCGCTGTGCAGCGAGGCACCGAAGGCGGTGTCGCCGACCCGGGCCTGCTCCTCGATCAGCACGGCCTCATGGGCGAACGTGCCGCCACCGCCGCCGTACGCCTCGGGGATGGAAAGGCACAGCAGGCCCAGCTCGCCGGCCTTCCGCCACAGGTCACGGTCGACGTGCTTGTCGGCGATGTAGGTGTCGATGTTGGGCTTGACCTCCTTCTCGAAGAAGGTCCGGGCAAGGTCGCGAAGGTCGTCGAGGTCCTGGTCCATCCAGGGCGAGCGGCGGGACATGCGTGGCCTTTCGGGTTGGGTACAGGGTGTTTCCAGAGACATGGTGTCCCACTTATCTCCTGGATACAAGGTGTAGCCGGTCCCGTCTCGCTAGGGTGACGATGTGGTTGACGTGGTCAAGTGGGTGGATTCCACCGTCCGGCGCCGCTCCGCGAAGGAGGCGCTCGACAACGACGCCCGGCGAGCCCAGGTGGTCGAGGCCGCCGTGGAGGCGATCGAGGAGCGCGGGCCGGGCATCGGCATGGCGCAGGTCGCCGAGCGCGCGGGCCTCCCGCGCCCGAACGTCTACCGGCACTTCGCCAGCAAGGAGCAGCTCGACGCCGAGGTCGTCCGGTTCGCCTCGACCGAGCTGATCCGACGCGTACGCCCTCATCTCGCCCGCGCCGGCACCCCGCGTGAGGTGATCGGCGGGGTCATCGAGCCCTGCGTCGTCTGGGCCGACGAGCACCCCAACCTCTACCGGTTCGTCGCCGCGCAGCAGCAGACCAGGGCCCTGCACCGGGCCCGGATGGGCCGCAATCGCTTCCTGGACGAGCTCATCGACGCCATGGGCTCCTACCTCCGCGCCTCCGAGGTGAGCGGCACACCGTCCGACGGCATCCTCGCCGGCCTCATGGGCATGGTCGACGCGAGCATCATCTGGTGGCTCGACCACCACGACGAGACCCGGGACCAGCTCGTCGACCGGCTCACCCGGCAGGTCGTCGTGGTGCTCATCGACATGCTCGACGACCTCGGGCTCGAGGTCCTTGACGACATGGTCTTCAGACCACTGGACTGATCAGGAACGAAGAAGCGCACGGAGCCCCCACCTCCTTAGGCTCGTATCAACAGACCGACCGAGGAAGGAAAGACCATGGCGAAGAGCAGCACGTTCACCGAGGAAGAGAAGGCGGCCATGAAGGAGGCCGCCGCCGAGCGCAGGACGGCCGCCAAGCGTGGCACCGGCAGCAAGAAGGCCGAGGCCGACCTCGCCGACTGCCTCGAGAAGATCGAGGCGATGGACGACAACGACCGCGCGATCGGCGAGACGCTCCACCGGATCGTCACCACGCACGCGGCCGATCTCGCCCCGAAGACCTGGTACGGCATGCCCGCCTACGCCAACTCCGACGGCAAGGTCGTGGTGTTCTACAAGTGCGCCGGGAAGTTCAAGATGCGCTACGCCGAGGTCGGCTTCCAGGAGTGGGCGAACCTCGACGACGGCGACATCTGGCCGACCGTCTTCGCCGTCACCTCGATGACCTCGGCCGTCGAGGAGAAGCTCACCGAGCTGGTGAAGCGGGCCGCCAGCTAGCCGGCGTGATGCTCGCGGTAGGGCTGGTAGAGCCGCTCCAGGAACCCTTCGAGCTCGGCGGCCATCTCCTCGTCCAACGTCGGAAAGGAGAAGGTCGCCTTGCCCGTACGGCGCTTGCGGAACGCCTCCGATGAGCCCTCGAGCGCTTCCGGCCAGGTGTCGACGGCGATCGCGTAGAGGCTCACCTTCTGCGCGCTTCGCTTGACCGCGGCGAAGTAGTCATGGGCGCCGGAACCCGGCCAGCGCAACGACGGCATCCCGTAGATCGTCGCGTCCTCGAGCTCGTTGCGGTAAGGCTCGAGAAGCGCCCAGATCCGGGCTTCGACAGTATCGAGGTCGGCCATTGACGGAGCGTACCGAACGCGTGGCGCTGATCCGAGACGCTCAGCGGCGACGGAAGAGCCGGAACCGACGGCTTCGCCGAGCATCGTTGCCTGCCGCTTCGCGCGGCTTCCTGCCGCGCGCCGCCCGGCGGGCGGCCCGACGGGCGGCCCATTCGGCCACCGTGGCGTCGGGGTCGCGAGGCATCGTGATCAGCGGCGGCCCTGCCGGCGGCTCGTAGCGGGCGCGAATCACGAGCGCGTTGAAGTCGTCGATCTCGCGACGTACGGCCTTCTCATCCGCCAGCTGATCCAGGCGCGCGTCCAGCGCGGCATCGTCCTTGCGGAGCTGGATGGACGGCGGGAGCAGCGCGATGTGCTCACGCTCGATGAGGCTCCTGACCCACCACTCCGGGTCGTGGTGGTCCGGTAGATAGATCGGCTCACCTGCGCCCGGCAGGTCGTCGAAGTCGCCACGGGCGATCGCCTTACGGACCTGGAAGTCGGCGAGCAACGCGACAGCGACCGCATCGTCGATCGCGAAGGCGTACGGGTCGTGCACGCTTTCACCATCCCTCCGTTGGCAGCGGATATAAGTCATCTGTATTATGTCACGCGTATTGAAAACCGAAAGGGGCCGGCGATGCCGAAGCGGGTGGACCACCGTGAGCGACGAGAAGCGATCGCGCACGCCCTCTGGCGGGTGGTCGAGCAACAGGGCTGGCCGCGAGCGACCATGCGCGAGGTCGCCCGCGAAGCGGATGTCTCGCTCGGGCAGCTCCAGCACTACTTCTCGTCCCGCACCGCGATGCTGACCTTCGCGATGGAGTTCGCCGCCGAACAGACCTCGGCCCGCGTCGCGCGCGGCCTGACCGGGCTCGACCAGCCTCCGCACCCCCGGGACGTACTGCGGGTGGTTCTCACCGAGATGCTCCCCCTGCACCCCGATGCTCGCGCCACCAGCCGCATGAACGCCGCGTACGTCCTCGAGGCGCTGCACGACCCCGAGCTGCGCGAGGTGGCCGGTGTCGGCCTGCGCGAGGGTCGCGAGATGGTCGAGCGGCTCATCCGAGAGGCGATCGCCGACGGGCAGATCCCTGTGGACCGCGACCCCGCGATCGAGACCGACCTCATCCTCTCGCTGACCGGTTTCACGCCTCTTCTGGAGCTCGGCGTGATCCAACCCCGGGCCGCACTCGCTGCGATCGACCAGCAGCTGGACCGGCTCTTCTCACCCTCATCATGACGCCCGCCCAGGGCTTCGGCCCACCGGAATCCGCACCACTCACAGGAGAGTCACCATGACGCAGTACTTCCTCAGCCTCCCCCACGACTCCAGCGAGGAGCCGACCATGGAGAACATCGACCCCGCCGAGCTGGAGAAGCTCATCGCCGAGGTCGACGCCTTCAACACCGCGCTGCAGGACACCGGAGCCTTCCTCTTCGCAGGCGGCCTCCAGCCGCCCTCGAGCGCGACCACCGTCGATGCCACCTCCGACAGCCCCACGTTCACCCCCGGCCCGTTCGTCAAGGCCGACGAGTACCTCGGTGGGTTCTGGATCATCGAGGCCGACAACGACGACGACGCGATCGAGTGGACCAAGCGAGCCTCGCGCGCACTGGGCAGCCGTGTCGAGGTCCGCGCCCTCCAGGATGCGCCGGCGGGCTGATCCTGCGTGACGTACGCTGCGCGGCCGGCCCCGGTGGGTGCCGGCCGCGTGCCTTGCGAATCCTCGCCGGAGTCAGTGAGCCATGTCGACGAAGCGGCTGTAGTGGCCCTGGAAGGCGACGACGAGGTCGCGGGTGGGGCCGTTACGGTGCTTGGCGATGATCACGTCGGCCTCGCCGGGGCGGGTCGACTCCTTCTCGTAGACGTCGTCGCGGTGGAGGAGGACAACCATGTCGGCGTCCTGCTCCAGCGAGCCTGACTCACGGAGGTCGGAGACCGCCGGGCGCTTGTCGGCGCGCTGCTCGGAACCACGGTTGAGCTGGGACAACGCGATGATCGGGACCTCGAGCTCCTTGGCCAGCAGCTTGATCTGGCGGGAGAACTCGGAGACCTCGAGCTGACGGGACTCGACCTTCTTGCCGGAGCTCATCAGCTGGAGGTAGTCGATGACGATGAGCCTGAGATCGTGGCGCTGCTTGAGCCTTCTGGCCTTGCTGCGGATCTCCATCATCGTCATGTTGGGGCTGTCGTCGATGAACATCGGCGCGCTGGAGACCTCGCCCATCTTGCGGGCCAGCTTGTTCCAGTCGTCGTCGGACATGTTGCCGTTGCGGATGTGATTGAGCGGCACCTTCGCCTCCGCCGAGAGCAGACGCATGGTGATCTCGGAACGGCTCATCTCCAGGCTGAAGAAGACGCTGGTCAGGTTGTTGTGGATCGAGGCGGCGCGGCAGAAGTCGAGCGCGAGCGTCGACTTACCCATCGCGGGTCGTGCGGCGACGATGATCATCTGGCCGGAGTGGAAGCCGTTGGTGAGCTCGTCGAAGTCGGCGAAGCCGGTGGGGACGCCGTAGAGGCCGGCCTCGCGGTTGGAGATCGCCTCGATCTCGTCGAGGACGCCGTCCATGATGTCGGCGAGCGGGGAGTAGTCCTCGCCCGAGCGCTTGTCGGTGAGCTTGAAGACCTCGGCCTGGGCCTCGTCGACGATGTTGTCGACCTCGCCCTCCCCGGCGTAGCCGATCTGCACGATCTTGGTGCCGGCCTCGACCAGGCGGCGCAGGACCGACTTGTCGCGGACGATCTCGCCGTAGTAACCCGCATTGGCGGCGATCGGGACGTTGGAGGCGAGCGTGTGCAGGTAGGGGGCGCCGCCGATGCGCTCCAGCTCGCCCTTGCGGCGAAGATCGTCGGCGACAGTGACCATGTCGGCGGGCTCGCCACGGCTGTAGAGATCGAGGATCGAGTCGTAGATCGACTCGTGGGTCGGGCGGTAGAAGTCCGTGCCGCGCAGCGTCTCGGAGACGTCGGCGATGGCGTCCTTCGAGATCAGCATCGAGCCGAGGACCGCCTGCTCGGCGGCCATGTCCTGCGGTGGCGTGCGGTCGTTGACCGCGCGCGGGGCGTTGCCCGGTTCGTACGCCGCGGGCCCGTCGCCCCACTCTTCGAACGGCGGCTCCGGGAAGTCGCCCCGACCGTCCATCGAGCCGGTCTCAGTGACGCTCATTCCCTTGCCCCTCCGTGGTCTGCGGATCGTCGCGGCGTGATCTCGGTCGATTCGGTCCCACGCTACGGGTCGGCACCGACAGTCCTGCTCCCACAGTCCTGGCCGACCCTCGACGACACCTCAAGTCTCCGCGACCCTACGTCGCAGACCATATCGGCGACAGCAGGTTATCCACAGGCCCTGGGGATAACCGGGGGATAGCGGTGGACGACACCCTGGTCAATGTGAACAGCCTGGGGAACTGCCTGTGCATAACTAGGGTCATCCGATTGGTAAAGCCACTCTGACCTGCCATTTTGTTGTCCATAGGTTGTGGACGAAAGAAAGTTGGCAGGCTACCGGGGTTCGTCGCCGAGATCGTCGTACCCCCTTGGGCGTTTTGTCGACATAGCGCTGCAACGACGTTTTCCACAGGTTTTCCACCTGCCCTGGAAAACGCCCCGCGCCGACGGTGTTTAACCTTGAGACCGTGACGAGCCGGGCGGATGCGAAGAACTACTCGAAGACCGACCGCCGAGGCCTCGACAAGGAGATCTGGCGGCTCGCGATCCCCGCCTTCCTGGCCCTCGTCGCCGAGCCGCTCTTCCTGCTGGCGGACTCCGCGATCGTCGGCCACCTCGGTACTCGCGAGCTCGCCGGCCTCGGCGTCGCGGGTGTCGTGCTCCAGACGATCGTCGGCCTCTGCGTCTTCCTCGCGTACGGCACCACAGCATCGGTCGCGCGCCGCATCGGCGCCGGCGACACCGCCGGCGCGCTCCGGCAGGGCATCGACGGGATCTGGCTCGCGGTCATCATCGGGGTCGTCGTCACGGTGCCGGTGATGGTCCTGGCCGAGCCGCTCAGCCGGGCGGTCGGCGCGGGCGACGAGGTCGTCGGCCCCGCGACGACCTACCTCCGGATCGCCGTCCTCGGGGTGACACCGCTGCTGATGATGCTGGCGGCCACCGGTGTGCTCCGTGGGCTGCAGGACACCAAGACCCCGCTGGTCGCGGCGGTCGTCGCGAACGTACTCAACATCGTGCTCAACCTCGCCCTCGTCTACGGCGCCGGGCTCGGCATCGCCGGTTCGGCGATCGGGTCGGTGATCGCGCAGGTGCTGGCGGCCGGGATGCTGACGTACGTCGTGGTGCGGGCCGCCCGCCGCCAGGGCGTGCCGCTGCGCGCGGATGCGCCCGGGATCCGTGCCTCCGCGCGGGCCGGCGTGGCCCTCGTGGTCCGCACGCTGACGCTGCGCATGGCGCTGCTGGTCACGACGTACGCCGTCACCCATCTCGCCGTCGGCGATCAGGCCGTGGCGCTGGCGACCCATCAGATCGCCTTCACGCTGTGGACGTTCCTGGCGTTCGTGCTCGATGCGATCGCGATCGCCGCGCAGGCGCTGACCGGGCGGTCGCTGGGGGCCGGCGACACCCGGGAGACCCGAGCCATCACGGCCCGGATGGTGTGGTGGGGCGTCGTCATCGGGGTCGTGGCCGGCGTACTCCTGGCTGCTCTCGCACCGTTCCTCGGCGCCCTCTTCACCGAGGACGAGGCGGTGCGGGAACTGTTGGTGCCGGTGGTGCTCGTGGCGGCGATCGCGCAGCCGATCGCAGGCGTCGTCTTCGTGCTCGACGGGGTGCTCATCGGCGCCGGCGACGGGCGCTATCTCGCCTGGGGCGGGGTCTGGACCCTCGTCGCGTACGTCCCGCTCGTCGCCCTGGCGGTCGCCCTCGGCGGTGGGCTGGTGTGGGTGTGGATCACCTTCGCGGTCGGCTTCATGGGTGCCCGCTTCGTGGTGCTGACGCTCCGTGCGCGGAGCGACCGCTGGCTGGTCACCGGCGCCTGAGCCCGCCGGTGACCAGCCGGTCCGGACATCAGGGGTTGCTGGTGACCTGGATCGGGTTGTTGGCGGCGTCGGTCGCGCTCACCGCGTAGGTCGCCGCGAAGGAGACCTGGTCGCCGTTCGAGATCCCGGCGACACCGCACAGGAAGCCGGAAACGTTGGACAGCGTCAGGGTGGGCTCGCTACCGCTGAGGGTGAGCGTGCCGGACGAGTCGCCGTTGGCGTAGGCACCGGCCACCGAGCCGGCCGCGTCGAAGGAGCAACCGGATCCGCTGACCCTGGCCGAGATCCCGCTGATGGTGCCGGCGGTGGAGCCGTTCGCGTCGGTGTCACCGGTGGCGTCGAGCGACCACGTGCCGGATCCGGTGACGGTGAACTCGATCCCCACCGGGCCGGTGCAGTCGGAGAAGGAGACGCTGGAGCCGTCGAGGGCAGCGATCCCGGTGCCGCTGATCGCGGCGCCCGGGGTCGCGGTGCCGGAGACCGAGCTGCCGCTGCAGGTGACCGAGGCCCCCGCGGTGACGTCGGTGAACGTGATGCCGCTCCCCTGTGCTCCGAAGGCGACGCTCGATCCGGCGGCCGCGGACCCGGCGCTGAGGTTGTAGCTCGAGGCGGCGAAGGCTGCCGGTGAGGCGAGGCCGATCGCGGCGACGGCCGCGACCGGGACAACGGTGAATCTGGCCAGCTTGGACATGTTCGACATGACACGCTCCTCTGGTGGTGGGGTCGGCCGGGGGTCTCGGCCGACGATCACGCTAGGAGCGGCTCGGCGGGGGCGGGCTGGTCTGGACCAGGCACCCGCACTATTTCGTTCATATCAACAACATGTGTCCGGCTTGCGCTGCGCCCGGCGCCGCTTCGCGTACGCCGCCTCTGCCCGCCACCGCGGCAACGCTGATCGCAGCGCCCGCATCATCGCCAGTCTCAGGGCCGGATCGTGCAGGTCTGGTCCGAGGAGCTCTCGGAGCAGACGGACCCGGTAGGCCGCCGTCGACGGCGGCACCTGCATCCGCGCCGCCACGTCGGCCGGGCGATCGACGCCGTTGTGCAACATGACCTCGAGGGTCTCGCCGAGAATCCACCTGGAGTGCGGCTTGACCTCCTCGAGCTTCCCCAGCACGGCTCCGCTGTCATGGGTCAACATGTGGGGGACCTCCCGAGTGGCCGCCAGCGGATCCCCGGTGATCCGCAAGAGAACAGGTTATAGATCGGCCTCTGGTCTCGATGAGGTTTCAGGACAACCGGTCCCAGTTACTCGGTTGCGCCGAACCCGACTTGGGGCCAAGGTCGGAGCATGCCCGCGGACCCGAAGAGCACCCTGAAGACCTACATCGATGCGCGTCGCGAAGCGCTGATCTCCAAGGTCGAGGACCTGCCGGAGCGTGAGGCCCGGCTGCCGCGTACGCCGACCGGCACCAACCTCCTCGGCATCATCAAGCACGTCACCGGCGTCGAGGCCGTCTATCTCGGCGCCACGTTCGGCCGTCCGTTCCCGCATCCCGAGGAGCTGGTCTCGGACGAGGTCTTCGAGGTCGATCCGCAGGCGGACTGGTACGCCACCGAGGACGAGTCGATCGAAGGGATCATCGATCTCTACCGTCGGGTCATCGCCCACGGCAACGAGACGATCGAGGCGCTGGCGTTGGATGCCATCGGCCACGTACCCCACTGGGGCGGCGAGGAGGTCACCCTCCACCAGATGTTGGTGCACCTCTTCGCCGACCTCGCCGGTCACGGCGGACAGGCCGACATCCTCCGCGAAGAGGCGGACGGCGCCGTCGGCTGGCGCAAACCCGGCGACAACATCCCCTCGGAGTACGACTGGCCGGCGTACGTCGCCAAGCTGACCGAGATCGCGAACAAGTTCTGACCCGAGGCGTCACCCCGGTCGGCCGAGGCGTCGCTCGCGTCGGCCGAGATGGCAATCAACTGCCCAGTCGAACGACCTGAGTGACGCCTCGGCCGACGTACCTGACGCCTCGGCGAAAACGAGACAGGCCCGCCTCCCGGA
>NZ_JBHVGB010000016.1:0-56071 GCF_042801335.1 Nocardioides sp. NPDC057577
CGTTGGGGCCCGCCCCCCCGGGGGCCGACCCCCGGCACCCGGTGGGCGGCGGCGTCTCCACACCACCCCGGCCCCCCCCCGCGCTCGATGGGCCCGTGTTGGTCTCGACACCGCTCGCTTCGCTCGCGGGCTCGACCAGCGGTGCGGGAGCAGGCGCCGACTTGGACTCCAGGCACGCCACGAACTGCCCGAGAAGCTTGTCGGAGACGTCCTGCATGACCCCGCGGCCGAACTGGGCGGGCTTGCCGGTGACGGCGAGGTCGGTGACGATCTCGACCTTCGTACCCGCGCCTTCGGGCGCCATGGTCAGGGTCGCGTTGGCGCCGGCGGTGCCGTTGCCGCGCTTGTCGCGTCCCTTGGCCTCGACGACCAGGCGGCGGGCGGCCTCGTCCTTCTCGACGAAGGTGCCGGAGCCGGCGTAGACCATGGCGATCGGGCCGAGCTTGACCTTGACCGTGCCGGTGAAGGTGTCGCCCTCGGCCGAGGTGACCTGGGCTCCCGGGAAGCATTCGGCGAGCGAGCCGATGTCCAGGAAGCTGTTCCAGGTCTCCTCGACCGAGGTCGGAACCGTGAACTCGTGCGTCAGGTCCACGCCTCAGCCCCCGAGGGCCTTCGTGATGGCGCGCCGGGTCAGCACCGTGACCAGATGACTCCGGTAGTCGGCATCGCCGTTGAGGTCGGAGGGCGGCTCGGCGCCGTCCGCGGCCAGGGCCGCGGCGTTGCGTACGACCTCCTCGGTGGCCTGCTGGCCGACCAGTGCGGCTTCGACCCCGGTGGCACGCAACGGGGTCGCGCCCATGTTGGTGAGACCGATCGCCGCGCCCTCGATCACGCCGCCGGAGACCTTGAGGGTCGCACCGACCGCGCAGATCGGCCACTGGTGGGCGACCCGGACGAACTTCTCGTAGTGGGCCGTCCATCCGGTGTGCTTCGGGATGCGTACGCCGATGAGCAGCTCGTCCTCGGAGACGGCCGTCTCGAAGAGCCCCTGGAAGAACTCCGAGCCCGGGACGACCCGCTCGCCAGCCGGCCCGGCGATGACGAACTCGGCGTCCAGGGCCAGTGCCGGGGCTCCGAGGTCGCCTGCCGGGTCGGCGTGGGCGAGTGCGCCACCGAACGTGCCGCGGTGGCGTACCTGCTCGTCTGCGACCGTCGCCGTGGCACGAGCGACCAGCGCGGCGTGCTCGGCGACCAGAGGATCGGCCGCGACGTCGCAGTGGCGCGTCATGGCGCCGACGAAGATCGCCGCACCCTCGTCGCGTACGCCGCGCAGCGAGTCGATGCGACCGAGGTCGATGACCCACTCCGGAGCGTTGAGGCGCATCCTCAGCACCGGCAGCAGGCTCTGCCCGCCGGCGATGATCTTGGCCTCGTCGCCGTACTGCGCGAGGGCGGCCAGTGCCTCCTCGACCGTGGTCGGGACGACGTAGTCGAACGATGCGGGAATCACTGGACATCTCCTTCCGTGCGGTCGACGTTCCCGGACATGCCCGTCGACGGATCGAAGTGCGGTGCGGCGGCACCGGTGGTGTCGCCACCGGCCGAGCCCTCGTTGATGGCCCGCCACACCCGTTCGGGCGTGCAGGGCATGGTCACGTCGTGCACGCCCAGCGGACGCAGCGCGTCGACGACCGCGTTGACCACAGCCGGCGTGGAGGCGATCGTGCCCGCCTCGCCGACCCCCTTGGTGCCGAGCGTGTTGGTGGTCGCGGGCGAGGTGGTGTGGTCGATCTCGAAGCTGATCGTGTCGGCGGCGGTGGGCAGCAGGTAGTCGACGAACGAGCCCGACACCAGGGTCCCGGCGTCGTCGTAGACCGCGTCCTCCCACAGCGCCTGGGCGATGCCCTGGACCAGTCCACCGTGCACCTGACCTGCGACGATGAGCGGGTTGATGATGTTGCCGATGTCGTCGCAGCAGACGTACTTCCGCATCTTCACCTGCCCGGTCTCGGTGTCGACCTCCATCGCGCACAGATGGGTGCCGTGCGGGAAGTTGAAGTTCTCCGGGTCGAAGGTGGCCTCGGAGTCGAGGTTGGCCTCGACCCCGTCGGGCAGGTTGTGCGCGGCGAAGACCGCCGTGGACAGCTCGCCGATGGACATGCCCTGGTCGGTGCCACGCACCGTCCATCTGCCGCCGGTGAACTCCATGTCCTCGACGCTCGCCTCGAGCAGGTGCGCCGCGATCGGCTTGGCCTTCTCGAGCACCTTGTCGGCCGCCCGAACCAGCGCCTCACCACCCACGACCAGCGAACGCGACCCGTAGGTGTCATAGCCCTTGGCCGCGATCTGGGTGTCGCCGTGGAGCACCTCGACGTCCTCGAAAGGTACGCCGAGACGGTCCGCCACGATCTGGCTGAACGCGGTCTCGTGCCCCTGGCCGTGCGCGCTGGCACCGGTGATGACCTCGACCTTGCCGGTCGGCGTCAACCGCACCTGGGCGTGCTCCCAGCCGCCGGCACCGTAGTCGAGGCTGCCGAGGACCCTAGACGGTGCCAGGCCGCACATCTCGGTGAAGGTGGAGATGCCGATGCCGAGCTGGACCGGGTCGTTGTTGGCGCGCCGCTCGGCCTGCTCGGCACGGAGCGCGTCATAGCCGAACATCTCCTTCGCCTTGGCGGTCGCGGCCTCGTAGTTCCCGGAGTCGTACGTCAGACCGGCGATGGTCGTGAACGGGAACTCCTCGTGCTTGATCCAGTTCTTCTCCCGGATCTCGAGCGGGTCGACCCCGACCTCGGCGGCCAGCTCGTCCATCAGCCGCTCGATGGCGTACGTCGCCTCCGGCCGCCCCGCGCCGCGGTAGGCGTCGGTCCAGGTGGTGTTGGTGAGCACCGTCTGGCAGTTGAACTGGTAGGCCGGGAACTTGTAGATCGCGTTGAACATGAAGGCGCCGAGCACCGGGACACCGCCGCCGACGATGGCGACGTAGGCACCCAGGTTGGCGTCGAGCTCGACCTTGAGGCCGGTGACCTGACCGTCCTTCGTCGCCGAGAGGGTCAGCTTCTGGATCTGGTCGCGGCCGTGGTGGGCGCTGAGCAGCGACTCCGAGCGGGTCTCGGTGTACTTCACGGGCTTGCCGAGCCGGCGGGCGATCGCGAAGACGATCATCTCCTCCGGCGTCTGCTGGAGCTTGCCGCCGAAGCCACCGCCGACGTCGGGCGCGATCACCCGGATCTTCGACTCGGGTACGCCTGTGGTCGCGGCGAACGCGAACCGCAGGATGTGCGGGATCTGGGTGGCGCTCCACACGGTGATCTGCTCACCGGTCGGGTCGCACACGACGCTGCGCGGCTCCATGAAGGCCGGGATCAGGCGCTGCTGGCGATAGGTCCGCTCGATCACGATGCCGTCGCTCTTCGCGGAGGCGATCGCCTCGTCGACGTTGCCGCCGGTGCCGGCCTGGGCGCTGTCGAAGACCCACAGGGCGGACTTGTTGGTGCCGAGGTCGGGGTGGGCGAGCACCTCGTCCTTGACCGCCTCCTCGAGGGAGATGACCGCAGGGAGCTCCTCGTAGTCGACCTCGACCATCTCGGCGGCGTCGCGGGCCGCGGCCGCGGACCGGGCAGCCACGATCGCGACGATCTCACCGGCGAAGGTGACCCGGTCGGTGGCGATCGGCGGGTGGGCCGGCGTCTTCTGGTCGGGCGTGATCGGCCAGGCGTTGATGCAGGCGCCGAGGCTCTCGTCGAAGTCCTTGGCGGCCAGCACGGTCACCACGCCCTCGGAGTCCTCCGCGGCGCTGGTGTCGATGCCCGTGATCCGGGCGTGGGCGAACGGGCTGCGCACCATCGCCAGGTGCAGCATCCCGGGCAGGTTGATGTTGTCGGTCCAACGGGTCCGTCCGGTGATCAGGCGCGCGTCCTCCTTGCGGCGCCGGTCGCGGCCGATCTCGTTGGTCTTGTCGGGTCGTGCCTCTACCGCGGTCACAGCGCGTCCACCTCCTCGGTGGCGCCGCGCGGGTTGGCGGCGGTGGCCAGGTGTCCGCTGGCGTACTGCACCGCGCGGACGATGTTGTGGTAGCCCGTGCAACGACACAGGTTGCCCTCGATGCCCTCGCGGATCTCGTCCTCGCTGGGCTGCGGGTTGCGCTTGAGCAGGTCGACGGACTGCATGATCATGCCGGGCGTGCAGAATCCGCACTGCAGACCGTGGCACTCGCGGAATGCTTCCTGGACGGGGTGGAGGTCGCTCTCGACCGTGTCGGCGAGGCCTTCGATCGTGGTCACCTCGCACCCGTCGGCCTGCACCGCGAGCACGTTGCACGACTTCACCGAGTCACCGTCGAGATGGACCGTGCAGGCGCCGCAGTTGCTGGTGTCGCAACCGATCACCGTGCCGGTCTTGCCGAGTCCTTCGCGAAGGTACTGCACGAGCAGCGTTCGCGGTTCGACGTCGTCGGTGACCTTCATACCGTCGACGCGCATGCTGATCCGGGCCATGTTGTCTCCCTGCCAGACGTCACTGTGTGGGCCAGATCACACTAAGACGTGCAGGGTTGGGCTCCGGTTGGCTGCCGTTGCGGCATACCTCTTCTTGGTCAGCGGCTGGCGGCCAAACGCGCCCTGAGCAGGGGCAACGCGGGGTGGGCGCTGCTGCCCAGGCGGCGCAGACAGACGTCGACGACCTCGGTGTCGTAAGGGGCCAGCTCGCTGTAGCTGAGCACCGCGTCCGGCTGCGGGTCGGCGATCAGCGCCTCGCGCAGCGCGACCGCGACGTACTCGGCCATCTCGGCCAGCGCCGGACTGTTGGTGCCGGGCAGGAGATCCCCGCCGTACGCCTCCACAGCAGCGGCCACCCGGCCGTGCCGGATCAGGGCGAGGACCTGCTCGACGTCGGTCACGACCGGCATCAGCAGACGGTACGGCCTCGAGGCGACCTGGCCGCCGAGGGCGTGGCGCAGGTGGGAGACCTCGGCCTTGAGCGTCGAGAAGGTGACCGCCTGGTCGCCGTAGACCATCGCGTGCAGCCGCTCCAGGGAGAGACCCTCGGGGTGGAGCGCGAGCAGGGCGAGGATCTCGGTCTGGCGACGGTTGAGCAGCAGGCGCTGCCCGTCGAGCCAGGTCTCGGCGGTGCCGAGCAGCGTCAGCACGAGGCCCGGTTCGGCGATCGCCTCCTCGTCGCGCTGGGTCGGGAGCTTCGGCAGCGCTCCCTCGATAAGCCGTGCCATCACGCGGGCGGTGGCCAACCCGATCGGATGGGTGCGGTCCCAGGTGGTCGAGAGGTCGAGGACGCCGAGGTGCTTGCCGGTGACCGGGTCGTGGAGCGGTGCGGCCCAGCAGACCCAGTTGTGCACGACCTCCGCATAGTGCTCGGGGCCGAAGACCATCGTCGGGGCGTTGGTGCGGTTGGCGAGGTCGAGCGCGTTCGTGCCGGCGCTCTCGTCGTCCCAGCGGCCACCCGGCACGAAGTTCACCGACTCGGCCTTGTGGCGCATCACCCGGCCGCCGTACGTCCACAGCACCCGCGTGTCCGGGTCGGTCACCGCAATGACCAGGTCACCGTCGTCCGCGGTGCACCGCAGCTCCTCCTCGACCCGCTCGACCGCCACCTGGAGCGGCGAGCCCTGCCACATCTCCCGGGTCTCGTCCTCGTCGGCCAGCGGCGCCTCGCGCACATCGGGCTTGATGGCCGTCGCCGAGCGCGTCCAGCTGGTCAAGATCTCCGGCCGGACGAAGTCCTCGGCGGCATCGCCGCTCTCCACGAAGGCGGTCCACGCCCGCGCCGCGCTGATGCGGCGCTCCTGCAGATCGCTACGGACCATCAGATCCCCCTTCGGAGTCCGGCCCATTGAGGCTGGGTTCTGCCAAGGTAGCACCCTGTGACGCGCCTCACGATCCCCTCGGTGGTACCCGCTCGCGCCACGCTCGATCGCGGCTCCCAGGGCGGTGTCAGAGTGGGTGCATGACGACGCGCACCGCCACGACCCGGGCCGACTTCGAGACCGCTGCCGGGCTGCAGGTCGACTTCAACACCGAGTACGCCTACCCCGCCCCGCCCGCCGAGGAGCTCGCCCGGCACCTCAGCGGGCTCGTCGCCGGCGGGGACACGACGGTGATGCTGATCGGCGACCCCGCGGTCGGCCACGGCATCACCCGCTTCCGTCTGCAGACCACGGCCGACGAGCTCGAGGCCTACCTCGCCGAGCTGTACGTCGTGCCCTCCCGCCGCGGGCAGGGACTCGGCACGATCCTGCTGCAGGCGATCATCGACGAGGCGAAGGCCCGCGGTGCGACGTACATGGACCTGGGGACGAGCGAGGACGACGCCTCGGCCCGCGCGCTGTACGAGAAGTTCGGCTTCGACAACCACGAGGGCCGCGGCTCCGGGCCGCGGGCGCTCTACTACGAGAAGGAGCTGTAGCGCGCCCGTTTCGGCCGCTCAGCCCGTTGACGATCAGGCCGGAGCGCTCTCGGTGCGTCCGTCGTACGACAGTCCGCGAGCCATCGCGTGGACGAGCATCGCGAGGACCAGGACTCCGGCGCAGACCAGCGCCACGATCGCCACCGACGTGCTCTGCGAGAGCTGGAGCTGGCGGAGACCGACCGCGACCAGCGCCCAGGCGCAGGAGAACAGCAGCTCTCGCAGGTTGCGCTTGAGCAGAAGGAACAGCAGGGCGGCGGTGAGCACCACGATCACCACGGTCGAGGCCAGTGGGCTGACCGTCACGTCCTTCGAGTCGAGGTAGGTCGCGATGTTGACGATGCTGGCCGCGGTGACCCATCCGGTGTAGAGCATCAGCGGCAGCCAGACCATGAGGAAGTCCTTGGTCGACGGCCGGGTCGTGCCCACCCCGAGACGCCACAGCGCGGCGTAGAGCGTTGCGGTGAGGGTCAGCAGAACGATGACGGAGAGGCCGACCCATTCCTTCACGAAGACGTAGGTCCACAGCCCGTTGCAGATGCTGGCGATGATGAAGAGCGGCCCGAGCCTCAGCGGGACGTCGTTCTCATCGCGCGGATCCCGAAGATCTCTCGCCTGGTAGACCGCGAAGACGATCAGCAGCAGATAGATGAGTGTCCAGATGGAGAATGCGTATCCAGCCGGGGTCAGGTAGGTGGCGTACTTGTCCGATACCTCATTGATCGGCGGCAGATCGAGGATCTGCGCACCGGTCAGGAAGTTGGCTACGAGCGCAAAGACAAGGGCTAGGGCATTACCGAGCTGCCATGTTCTCTTCACCCTTCGACCGTAGCAAGACACGATCGCGGTTTTGCCTAACGATCTTCGTGGATCCGTCCGGTAGTGGTCGCCAAGCGCTCGCCGGAGCCGCCCCAGCGACCGGCGACGATCTCGGCGGCGATGGAGACGGCGGTCTCCTCCGGCGTACGGGCGCCGAGGTCGAGGCCGATGGGGCTGCTCAGGCGGGCGATCTCGGCATCCGACAACCCGGCTTCGCGCAGTCGGGCGAGGCGGTCGTCGTGGGTGCGGCGCGAGCCCATCGCGCCGACGTAGGCGATGTCGGGGAGGCGGAGGGCGACCTCGAGGAGAGGTACGTCGAACTTCGGGTCGTGGGTGAGGACGGCGATCACGGTGCGCTGGTCGATGCGGCCGGCCTCGACCTCGGCGCCCAGGTAGCGGTGGGGCCAGTCGACGACGACCTCGTCGGCCGAGGGGAAGCGCGAGTTGGTGGCGAAGACCGGACGGGCGTCGCAGACGGTGACGTGATAGCCGAGGAACGCGCCGACGCGAGCGACGGCGGCGGCGAAGTCGATCGCGCCGAAGACGAGCATCCGGGGCTTGGGCGCGAAGGACCACACGAAGACCCGCATCCCCTCACCGCGGCGCTCGCCGTCGATCCCATAGGAAAGCGTCTGGTTGGTGCCGTGAGCCAGGAGCCCGAGCGCGTCGTCGTGGACGGCGTCGTCCATCCGGGCGCTGCCCAGCGAGCCCTTGACCCCTTCGGGGCGGATGATGACGCGGCGCCCGAGGATCTCGGGGTCGGGATGCTCGATGACGGTCGCGAGCGCGACCGGGCTGCCGCTGCGTACGTCCTCGGCGAGCTCGCCGAGCTCCGGGAACGTCTCGGGTGAGACCTTCTCGACGAAGACGTCGAGGATGCCACCACAGGTCAGCCCGACCGCGAACGCGTCGTCGTCGGAGACGCCGTAGCGGTTGAGCTCGGGGACGCCGGTCTCGGCGACCTCACGGGCGACCTCGTAGACGGCGCCCTCGACGCAGCCGCCGGAGACCGAGCCGACCGCGCTCTCGTCGGGGCCGACGAGCATCGAGGCGCCCGGCGGCCTGGGGGCCGACTGGAACGTCGCCACGACCGTGGCCACCGCCACCGTCTCGCCGGACTCCCACCACTTCATCAGATCGTCGAGTACGTCACGCACGCGCGATCACCTCCACCAGATCCTCGTATGTCGCCAGGGAATGTCCGGCGACGAAGTCGTCCACGTGCGGCAGCACCGCGACGATGCCTCGCTGCAGTGGTTCATATCCAACCTTGCCACGGTGTGGGTTGGCCCACACCACGCGATGGGCGAGACGGTGCAGCCTCGCCGCCTGTTCCTCGAGGAGCGCGGTGTCGCCACGCTCCCAGCCGTCGCTCGCGATGACCACCACCGCGCCCCTGGCCAGACCCTGGTGCCGCCGCAGGAACGCCTGCAGGTCGTCGCCGAGCCGGGTCCCGCCCGACCAGTCGGGCACTGTCTCGCCGGCCGCGACGAGCGCGCGATCGGGGTCTCGGTGGCGCAGCGCGCGGGTGACGTTGGTGAGCCTGGTCCCCATGGTGAACACCGCCCCGCTCCCGGTCGTCGAGATCACCCGATGGGCGACCCGCAGCAGCACGTCGGCGTAGGAGCTCATCGAGCCGGACACGTCGATCAGCCACACGACGCGGCGCGGCCGATCACCACGCCTGCGGTAGTGGATCCCGGCCGGTTCGCCGAGGTGTCGCAGGCTGGCCCGAAGGGTGCGATGGGCGTCGACGCGCCCTCGCCGCCAGGGGTCCTGCCGCGGCGTCCGGCGGCGTGGGGCTCGCGGACGGAGGCGAGCGATCAGCGCGGCGACGCGCTCCTGCTCGGCCGGGTCGAGGCCGGCGACGTCGCGGTGGCGCAGGGTCTCGAGGTCGCTGGCCCGCGCCCGGATGAGGTCGTCGGTCTCCTCACCCTCTCCGTCGCCTTCCTGCGGCTCGGTCTCGGGCAGGGTCGAGGTGACCGAGACCGTACGCGGCGGACCCTGCGGCCCCGGCAGCGTCGCGGTCGACCCGAACCATGCCTCGAAGACCTGGTCGTAGCGGCGCAGGTCGTCGGGACCGGCGCACAGCGTGGCCCGTCCGGCGGTGTAGGTGGCGGTCGGGTCGCCGGCGCCGACGATCGCGGCCGCCTGCAGGAAGCCGTGGGCGCGGTCCTGGGTCACCTGGACCCCGGCCGCCCTGAGCGCCCGGGTGAAACCGAGCAGGATCTCGGGGCCGTCGTGTGCTGTCATGCCAGCAGCCGGTCCAGGGCAGCCCGGACGCGGTCGGCGTCCTCGCGATGCTTGACGAGCGCGCCGAGCGTCGCGGCGGCGGTCTCCAGGTCCATCTCGGCCACCCCGAGATGGTGCAGGGCGCGGGCCCAATCGAGGGTCTCGGCGACGCCCGGGGGCTTGAGCAGCGCGTTCGCGCCCTCGGCTCCGCGCAGCTGCTGCACCACGGTGACCACCTGGCGGGCGAGCTCCTCGGCGACCTCGGGGGCCCGGCTGCGTACGATCTCGATCTCGCGGGCCAGGCCCGGGTGGTCGATCCAGTGGTAGAGGCAGCGGCGCTTGAGGGCGTCGTGGAGCTCGCGGGTGCGGTTGGAGGTGAGGACGACGACCGGTGGGACCGTCGCCGCGACGGTCCCGAACTCCGGGATGGTCACCTGGTAGGTGGACAGCACCTCGAGCAGGAACGCCTCGAACTCGTCGTCGGCCCGGTCGACCTCGTCGACGAGCAGCACCGACGGGGCCTGGCGCAGCGCGGCCAGCACCGGGCGGGCCAGCAGGAACCGCTCGTCGTAGAGGGACTTCTCGGCCTCCTCCACCTCTCCCGCGCCACCGGCCGCCTCGAGGGCACGCAGGTGCAGGATCTGGCGAGCGAAGTCCCAGTCGTAGAGCGCCTGGGTCGCGTCGATCCCCTCGTAGCACTGCAGCCTCACCAGGGGCAGGTCGAGTGCCTCGGCGACCGCCTCCGCGAGCGCGGTCTTCCCGGTCCCCGGTTCACCCTCGAGCAGCAGCGGCCGCTGCATCTTCAGCCCGAGGAACGTCACCGTCGCCAGCTCCGGGTCGGCCAGGTATCCAGTCGCCGCCAGGCGGTCGGCGATCTCCTGGGGCGTCAGGTCCATGACCTGAGCCTAGAACGCGAAGCGTTGGCTCAGGGTTGGACAACCTCATAGGAGGGTACGAACGTGCCGTCGGTTTCAGCGGCGGTCGACGTCGTCCCCTCCGGCGAGGTCGCCGCACTCCACCAGGCGTACGTCGTGGGTCTTCAGGTAGCTCCGAGCCCCTTGGTCCCCGACGGCGGCCTCGATGACCCCCGCCCAGTGGTCGCGCCCGATCAGCACTGGATGGCCCGGAACCCCGGCGTACGCCGCTCGTGCCAGCCCGCCGGCCGAGCTTGCCGAGCCGGCCGAGACCACTCGGGCCACCACATCGGCCCCGACGTCGGGCAGATCGACGAGATGAACCATCGCAGCCTCGGCGTCAGGTCCCAGAGCCGCCAGACCGACCTGCAACGAGGCCCCCATCCCTTCGTCCCAGTCCTCGGCGACGACGACCCGCTGCCCCTCCGGGAGCCGGGCCCTAGCCTCCTCGGCGGCGGCGCCGAGCACGACGAGCACCTCGTCGCAGCCGCCCTCGCGCAGCACCTCGACCGACCGGACCAGCCAGTCGTCGACCAGCGCCTTGGGCATGCCCATCCGCCGCCCGGCGCCGGCGGCCAGGAGCAGGCCGGCGATCATCGTCACTTGAACGCGGCGGTGTAGAGCTTCTGCAGCTTCGCGGCCTTGACGTCGCTGTAGCCACAGCCGATGACCTTGGCATCGCCCTTGGCCGCGACCAGATAGGTCTTGCCCTTCTCGAACTCGGGCATCGGGATCGTGCTCGGCGCGGGCAGGATGATCCGGACGGTGTCGGTGCCACCGACACCGTCGGCGTACATCCACGTCTTCACCCGCAGCACGGCCTCGCTCTCGCTCACGCTCTCCGCGGTGCCCTCGAAGGCCAGCGCGGCGTTCTGGGAGAGCCACTTCGAGGTCGGCGGGATGCACCGGGCGGCGTCCGCCACGACGGTCAGCTCGGTCGCCCCCGCACCTTCCGCCGGAGCCGATGACGAGGGGACCGGCGCGGTCTCGGTGACCGTCGCGGTCGGCGACGGAGGTGAGGCCTCCGGGTCCTCGGCAGTGTCGTCGGCGCTGAGGAGGCCGAAGGAGGCGACGATGGCGACGAGCACGACCGCGGCGGCGACCACGGCGGCGACCCAACGCCACGGTGACCGCGGCGGCCTGAGACCTGTTGTCGCTCGCTGGCGCTCGCTCATGCCAACATCATGCCTCATCGCTGGGTGCCTTCCGTGGACCCCTCTGGAGCCCCGCACGTTGACACACGCACGTTGACACACGCAGGCGGGGCCCTGGCTTCGAAGAGCCCTGACCCCGCCCGCCGCTGCAGAACCTCACCCGGATATTCCCTTGGGCTTCAAAGCCCCCCAGATCCAGACGCTTCCCCGCAGTCGGCCACTGTGTGGAGCACCAATGTTGCGTTACCGAGCTGTTGTCGAGACAGTGTCGAAAGTCCCCAAAAGGATGGGACCGCTGGACCCGTCCTCATCGTCCGATCAGGTCATGCCAGATGACGATCGAGGAACCCGATGACCCGCCGGATCGAGAGATCCCACTGCGGCCCGAAGGCGTGCTGCTCTCCGGGGTAGACCCACAGCCGCTGGCGTACGCCCGCGCTCTCCAGCAGGTCCCGGGTGGTGTAGGCCCACCTGATCGGGCAGGACTCGTCGTTGGTCCCGTGATGCATCTGGAGCGGGACCTCGATGCGGTCGAAGTACGTCCGCGCCGACAGCCCGTCCCAGAACTCCGGCTCCGTCTCGGGGTCGCCGTACTGCCGGTAGAGCCTGGCCACCTCGTCGGGTCGCGACGGCACCGCCCACCGGTTGATGTTGTCGACGATGTCGGAGGAGACCGACGCGTACGCCACCCCGGCCCGCACCAGCCCCGGCTGGGCGACGAGCGCGTTCATCACCACTCCCCCGCCCATCGAGCGGCCGAGCAGCGCGGTGCGGTCGGGGTCGACGTACGGAAGTCGCTTCATCGCCTGGACGGCGTTGATGGTGTCGCGGGTGTAGCCGAGGCGGCTCTCGTCCTCCTCGGTTCCTTCCGGGACGGGAGAGGATCCGGCGTGGCCGCGGTAGTCGGTGTGCAGGACGACGTAGCCCTCCCGCGCCAGCCGGTCCTGCTCCCGCCGCAGCCCCTGCCCGGTGACGTAGATGTCGGTGTCGATGTGGCCGTGCGCGAAGACGACTCCGGGGAACGGGCCGGCGCCTCGCGGACGGAAGAGCACGCCGGTGATCGTCAGCCGGCCGCTCGGGTAGCTGACCTCGAAGCGCCGATAGGCATCCGTGCTGCCCGACTCGCGCAGCACCTTCACCTCGCCACCGGGGAAGTCCTCCCGCATCAGCTGCGGCAGCGAGACCTTGTCGGTCACCGGTGGCAATGTCTCCGACGGGCTCGGCGAGGGGGCCGGTGTCGCCGACGTCGACTCCGGTGTCCCTGGGGTCGCGGTCCGGGACGGCGGCGCGGCGGCCGGCTCCCCGCCGCATCCGGCGAAGAGCACGGCCGAGATCGCCAGCGCCGGGATCGCCTTCGGGGCCATGGCTTCGAGCGTAGCCCGGTGGTCCGCGGTCGGCGGGCGGTTCCTTCGTAAGGGTATGCAGCCGAAGGGTCACTTCCCCTGCGGAGCTCCACCAGGGAAGCGGTCCTTTCTCTGCATACCTTGACGAAGGAACCGGCCCCCGCCGCAACGAAAGAGGGCCTCTCCCGAAGGAGAGGCCCTCTTGGTGAAGCTAGCGAAACAGGCTCAGAAGCCCATGCCGCCCATGTCACCCATGCCACCGGTCGGGTCGCCGCCAGCGGCGGCCTTCTCCGGCTTGTCGGCCACGACGGCCTCGGTGGTGAGGAACAGCGCGGCGATCGACGCGGCGTTCTGCAGCGCCGAGCGGGTCACCTTGGCCGGGTCGATGATGCCCGCGGCCAGCAGGTCGACGTACTCGCCCGTGGCGGCGTTGAGGCCGTGACCCTGCGGGAGGCCGGCGACCTTCTCCGCCACGACGCCGCCCTCGAGGCCGGCGTTGATGGCGATCTGCTTCAGCGGCGCCGAGATGGCGGCCTTGACGATCGAGGCACCGGTGGCCTCGTCGCCGTCGAGCTCGAGCTTCTCGAAGGCAGCAGCAGCGGCCTGGATCAGCGCGACACCACCGCCGGCGAGGATGCCCTCCTCGACAGCAGCCTTGGCGTTGCGGACGGCGTCCTCGATGCGGTGCTTGCGCTCCTTGAGCTCGACCTCGGTGGCCGCGCCGACCTTGATGACGGCCACGCCGCCGGCCAGCTTGGCGAGGCGCTCCTGGAGCTTCTCGCGGTCGTAGTCGGAGTCCGACTTCTCGATCTCGGCGCGGATCTGGTTGACCCGGCCCTCGATCTGACCCTGGTCGCCCGAACCCTCGACGATGGTGGTCTCGTCCTTGGTGATGACGACCTTGCGGGCCTGGCCGAGCAGCTCGATGCCGGCGGTCTCCAGGGAGAGGCCGACCTCCTCGGAGATGACCTGACCACCGGTGAGGATCGCGATGTCCTGCAGCATGGCCTTGCGGCGGTCACCGAAGCCCGGAGCCTTGACGGCGACGGACTTGAAGGTGCCCTTGATCTTGTTGACGACCAGCGTCGAGAGAGCCTCGCCGTCGACGTCCTCGGCCAGGATGACCAGCGGCTTGCCGGTCTGCATGACCTTCTCCAGGACCGGGATCAGGTCCTTGACGCTGGAGATCTTCGAGTTGACGATCAGGATGTACGGGTCGTCGAGGACGGTCTCCATACGCTCCGGGTCGGTCACGAAGTAGGCCGAGATGTAGCCCTTGTCGAAGCGCATACCCTCGGTCAGCTCGAGGTCGAGCCCGAAGGTGTTCGACTCCTCGACGGTGATGACGCCTTCCTTGCCGACCTTGTCCATCGCCTCGGCGATGATCTCGCCGACGGTGGTGTCAGCAGCGGAGATCGAGGCGGTAGCAGCGATCTGCTCCTTGGTCTCGATGTCCTTGGCCTGGGCGAGCAGCTGCTCGGAGACGGCGTCGACGGCCGCCTCGATGCCGCGCTTCAGGCCGGCCGGGTTGGCACCCGCGGCGACGTTGCGCAGGCCCTCGCGGACCAGCGCCTGGGCGAGAACGGTCGCGGTCGTCGTGCCGTCACCGGCGACGTCGTCGGTCTTCTTCGCGACCTCCTTGACCAGCTCGGCACCGATCTTCTCGTAGGGGTCCTCGAGCTCGATCTCCTTGGCGATGGAAACACCATCGTTGGTGATCGTGGGGGCACCCCACTTCTTCTCGAGCACGACGTTGCGGCCCTTGGGACCGAGGGTGACCTTGACGGCGTCGGCGAGGGTGTTGAGACCCTTCTCCAGACCCCGACGGGCCTCCTCGTTGAAAGCGATGAGCTTCGGCATTGCTCCTGCGATCCTTCACTTGGGAAGTTCGTTGGATCCGGTCCGATGGGCTGCCCGCGACGGACGACGCCACTCCCGGCAGAACCCTTCCCTGCCGCTCGCGACGCCTCAACGTCACCGGTCCGGTTGTTGTCACTCTCATGGTAAGAGTGCCAGCCTCATGTTTAGCACTCGACCCCCGAGAGTGCAAGAAAACTCAGACCGGCTTGGCGAGTTCGGCGAACTCCAGATCGTCCCGCAGCGGCAGCCCGAAACGCTCGTCGCCGTAGGGGAACGGCTCCAAACGCCCGGTACGCCGGAACCCCCGCCGCTCGTAGAACGCGATCAGGTCCTCGCGCTGGCGGATCACAGTCATTCGGATCTCGGCCGCGCCCCACGCCTGCGCGATCCGCTCGGCCTCGGCGATCACGGCCTTCCCGACACCGGCGCCCTGCAAGGCCGGCGAGACGGAGAACATGCCGAAATAGACGTACGCCTCGCGCTTCTGGAGCTGGCAACAGGCGACGATCTCGCCGGCACGCTCGACGACCAGGAGCCGGGAGCCGGGTGCCGTGATCACCTCGCGTACGCCCTCGGGGTCCGTCCGCTGGCCGGCGAGCAGGTCGGCCTCGGTGGTCCAGCCGGCGCGGGAGGCGTCGCCGCGGTAGGCGGACTCGATCAGCCCGACCAGGGCCTCCACGTCGGAAAAGGTCGCGTCACGGAAGGTCAGCTCAGGCACGTCGCCGAGGATAGCCGGGGCCAGCGCCCGCTGGTCGAGCCGTGAGGCCGCCTGCGGCCGAGCGTGTCGAGACCAACACAGTCCCATCGATCGCGACAGACGACCGTGTTGGTCTCGACACGGATTCGTTCGTTCCTCACGAATCCGGCTCGACCAGCGGGGAAACGGCTCGACCAGCGGCGCGGCTGTCTTCAGGCGGGTAGATCCGGCAGCGCGGGCCGGCGCAGCCAGGCGTCGAAGAGCGCGGTCAGGTCTCGGCCGCTGACCTCGGCCGCGAGGGCCTCGAAGTCGGCGGTGACGACCGATCCGCCGCTGTGCCGGGCGACCCAGGTGCGCAGGAGCCGGAAGAACGCCTCGTCGCCGACGGTGCGCCGCACGGCGTGCAGGGTGAGTGCTCCACGCTTGTAGACGCGGTCGTCGAACATGTCCGCGGGACCGGGGTCGGCGAGGACCAGATCCTGCGCCAGGGCGGAGAGCCGACGGTGGTGGTGACGGGCGTGCTCGCCGCAGGAGCGGCCCCCGGAGGCGTCGGACCACAGCCACTCGCTGTAACAGGCGAAACCTTCGTGGAGCCAGATGTCGCGCCACTCGCGCAGGGTCACCGCGTTGCCGAACCACTGATGGGCGAGCTCATGGGCCACGAGGCGTACGTCCGACCACTCGCCGGTGAGGTGGTTGCGTCCGAAGGTCGACAGCGACTGCGACTCGAGGGGGATCTCGAGCTCGTCGTCGGTGACCACGACGGAGTAGGAGTCGAACGGGTAGGGCCCGAAGACGGAGGTGAAGTAGGCCATCATCTCCCGCTGGCGCCCGAAGGACGCCTCGAACCCGGCGGTGGCGTCGACCGGGTACGCGGCCCGGATCGGCACCCGTCCGCCCGGCCCTTCGGTCGGCGCGATGTCGACGACCCGGTAGCGCCCGATCTGCACGGTGGCGAGATAGGTCGCCATCGGCTCGGCCTGCCAGTAGCGCCAGGTCTCCCCGCTGCCGCGGCGTACGCGGGAGGTCAGCTCGCCGTTGGAGACGACCGCATAGCCCGGCGCGGTGGTCACGCTGATCGCGTAGCGGGCCTTGTCGGAAGGGCGATCGTTGCACGGGAACCAGGTCGGCGCACCATGCGGCTGACCTGCGACGATGACACCGTCGTCGAGCTCCTCCCAGCCGGCGTCGCCGTGATGGGAGAGCACCACCGGACGGGGCTTGCCGGAGTATCGGACCGTGACCACGAACTCCTCGCCGGCCGCGATCCGCGAGCGGAGGTTCAGCACCAGGCGGTGGTCGTGGTGGGACCACTTGGCCGGTGGGCGGCCGTCGATCGCGACCTTCTGCACCCGCAGGTGGGCGAGGTCGAGGACGACGCGGCTGAGGTCGTCGACGGCGACCGCGCGGATCGTCGCTGTGCCGGCGAGCCGGTTGCCGACCAGGTCGTAGGTGAGCTCGAGGTCGTAGTGGGTCGCGCTCCACGACAGGTCCCCGTGACCTGCGAGGTAGGGGTCCGCTGTGGGGAGCTTCGGCACGGCGGTCATGGTAGAGGCATCCGCTCAGCCGGCCTGGTCCCAGGGACCGATCGGGTTGCCGATCCACAGGGTCTTGTCCGGCAGGCTCTCCCCGCGCATCACCAGCGAGACCGGTCCCACGACCGCATGCCGGCCGATGGCCGCGGCGGGCAGGATCACCGAGTTCGGCCCGAGCGTGGCGCCGCGCCGGAGCACGACCTCGTCGAGGGCCAGGACGCGGTCGTGGAACAGGTGGGTCTGCACGACCGTGCCGGAGTTGACGGTGGCTCCGTCGCCGAGCTCGACGAGGTCGGTCTCGGGGAGCCAGTGGGTCTCGATCCACACACCGCGGCCGATCCTCGCGCCGAGCGCCCGGAACCAGAGGTTGAGCACCGGCGTGCCGGAGACGGCCCCGGTGAACCAGGGCGCGGCGAGCACCTCGACGAAGGTGTCGGCCAGCTCGTTGGCCCACACGAACCAGCTCCACAGCGGGTGCGAGCCGGCCCGGATGCGGCCCACGAGCAGCCACTTCGCCGCCACCGTGATGCCGGCGGCGACGGCTCCGGCGGCCGCGAGCACCGGCCCGGCGACCAGGATCGCGAGCCACAGGTCGACGGCGTCCCAGATCCTGACGAGCACATGGGCCACCCCGGCGTAGAGCAGCACCGCGAGCGTCTGCGGCACCAACCGGGCCAGCTCGACGAGGGCCCGGGCGACCTTGAGCCCGGCCGGCGGGTCGTAGGTGCGCCCCGAGTCGGTCTCGCCGGCCGCCCGGCGCAGCGGAGCCGGCGGCGAACCGAGCCAGCTCTCCCCCTTCTGCGCACGCTTGCGGCGCGGGGCGGCGCTGAGCACGGCGACCAGGGACGCCTTCGGCACCTTGCGACCGGGCGCCGCCATGCCGGAGTTGCCGACGAAGGCCCGCTTGCCGATCTTCACCCGCTCGACCCGCAGCCAGCCTCCGCCGAGCTCGTAGCCGCCGATCAGGGTGTCGTCGGCCAGGAAGCTCTGGTCGTTGACCTGCGTCAGGCCGGGGATCATCAGCACGGTCGAGGCCTCGACGTGCTTGCCGATCTTGGCGCCGAGCGCCCGCAGCCACAGCGGCGTCAGCGTCGAGGAGTAGAGCGGGAAGAGCCAGGTACGGGCCTCGTCGAGCACCTGCATCGTCGACCAGACCGCGACGCCGCCCAGGCTGCGTACAGGATGTACGCCGGGCCTGATCGCCAGACCGGCGAGCCGGACCACGGCCCAGACCAGCGCGGTCAGGGTGAGGAACCCGGCCACGACCGCGACCGGGCTCCAGGCGAGCAGCGGGCCGATGTCGGCGTAGGACGTCGGGACCCCGGCCAGGGCGACGCCGACGACGGTTCCGACGCCGACGGCGACCGCGGGCAGCAGGGCGAGGACGGCGGCCGCGATGCCGTAGAGGAGCATCCAGACCCGGGCCCGTGCCTGGGGCGGCTGCCACGGTCCGCGTGCCTCCCGGGCCGCACGGGCAGCCGGCGAACCCGACCAGAACTCGCCGGCCGGCACCGTGCCGAAGACCGCCGACCCGGGCCCGACCTCGGCGTCGTCGCCGACCCGAGCGCCAGGCAGCAGCGTCGACCGCGCTCCGACCCGGGCTCGTTCGCCCACCTCGACCTCACCCAGATGGAGAACGTCGCCCTCGATCCAGTGGCCCGAGAGGTCGACCTCCTGCTCGATCGAGCAGCCCTTGCCGAGGGTGAGCATCCCGGTGACCGGCGGGAGGCTGTGCAGGTCGACGTTCTTGCCCATCCGCACGCCGAGCAGCCGGGCGTACCAGAGCATCCACGGCGCCCCGGCGAGACCGTGGGCGCCGAGCTCGTCGACGGCGTGCGTCGCCAGCCAGAGCCGGAGATGGACCTTGCCGCCGCGCGGGTGCTCCCCCGGACGTACGCCGTGCAGGATGAGCCGCGCCGCGCCCGCGGCGAGCAGCATCCGGCCGGGCGGGGTCAGGAAGAGCGCGATCGCGGGCACCAGCACCCACCAGCTCAGCGAGGGCAGCCAGGGCGCCCACGGCTGGGCGAGGGTCGTCCCGAGCGCGATCCAGGTCAGCCAGCGCGGTGCCGCGAGGCAGCGCAGCAGGATCGTCGCGACCACCTGAGCGACCTGGGTCTTGAGGCGTACGGCCGGCACCTCGCGCTCGGAGAGCGCGGCCGAGCTGCCCATCTCGTCGATGTAGGCGGCCAGCGCGCCGAGCTTCGGCTGGTCGTAGATGTCGCCGAGCGCGACCTCCGGGAAGCGCTCGCGGATCAGGCTGACCATCTGGGCGGCGGTCAGGCTGCCGCCGCCGAGGTCGAAGAAGTCCGCCGCCGATCCGGTGACCTCGGCGCCGAGGACGTCGTTCCACAGCCCGGCCAGCCAGGCCTCGGTGTCGCTGAGCCCCTCCCCCGCACCCGCGACGGAGGCGAGCGGCCACGGGAGCGCGTCGCGGTCGACCTTCCCGCTCGTACGCGTCGGGAGACTGTCGACCACGGCCAGCCGTGGCACCAGCGCCGCCGGCATGTCGGCCCGGAGGCGAGCGACGGAGGTGGCCTGGTCGAAGGCGTCGTCGACGGTCACATAGCCGACCAGGAGGCTGTTGCCGGCCGCGCTCTTCCGCACCGCGGCGGCAGCACCGACGACGCCGGGAAGCTGCAGCAGGGCGCTGTCGATCTCGCCCAGCTCGATGCGCCGGCCACCGAGCTTGATCTGGTCGTCGGCGCGACCGCCGAAGAGCAGCCCGGCGGGGTCGTTGACGACCAGGTCGCCCGAGCGATAGGCCCGCGACCAGCCCAGAGTGGGCATCGGGGCGTACTTCTCGGCGTCCTTGGCCGAGTCGAGATAGCGCGCGAGGCCGACACCGCCGATGATCAGCTCGCCGGTCTCGCCCTCGGGGACCGGGACCCCGGTCGCCGGGTCGACGACGGCGAGATCCCAGCCGTCGAGCGGGAGACCGATCCGCACCGGACCATCCGCGGTCAGCTGGGCGCCGCAGGCCACCACGGTCGCCTCGGTCGGGCCGTAGGTGTTCCAGACCTCGCGCTCGGGGGTGACCAGGCGGGCGGCGAGCTCGGGCGGGATCGCTTCGCCGCCGGTGATCAGCAGCCGGACCCGGTCCAGCGAGGACGGTGGCCAGAGCGCGACCAGCGTCGGCACCGTCGAGACGATTGTGATCTGGTTGGCGACCAGCCACGGCCCGACATCGACGCCCGACCGCACCAGCGCGCGGGGCGCCGGGACCAGGCAGGCGCCGTAGCGCCACGCCAGCCAGATCTCCTCACAGCTCGCGTCGAAGGCCACCGAGAGACCCGCCATCACCCGGTCGCCGACCCCGATCGGGGCGTCCTGGAGGAAGAGGCGGGACTCGGCGTCGACGAACGCCGCGGCGTTGCGATGGGTGACCGCGACACCCTTGGGCGTGCCGGTCGATCCGGAGGTGAAGATCACCCAGGCGTCATCCTCGGTCGACGGCTCCTCCGGCTCGCGCTCCTCGCGGGCCTGGACCGTCGTCGTGACCCGCAGGTCGTTGGTCACGACCGCGGCGACCTGCGCCTCACCGAAGACCAGCCGGGCCCGCTCCTCGGGATCGTCGGCGTCGACCGGCACGTAGGCAGCGCCCGCGCAGAGGATCCCGAGGATCGCGACGTAGAGGTCGGTGGTCCCGCTCGCGATCCGCAGCCCCACCTTGTCCCCCGGCCCGATCCCGGCGGCGTTCAGCTCGGCGGCCAGCCCGTCGGCGGCCTCCTCGAGCTCGGCGTACGTCAGCAGCCCGTTGCCCGCGTCCACGGCCGGCTCGTCGGGCACCTGGGCCGCGGTCGCCCGGAAGATGTCGACGAGGGTCCGGGGCTCAGGCGCGAGCTCGCCTCGCAGCAGGGGGTCGGTCACATCCAGAGCCTTCCTGGAGGAGTTGAACGGATGACGTACATCATCGTTCCTTCTCGGTGTCGATTTGGCCCTGTCCCACCCGTCATCCCCGGTGTAAGACTCACACCGAGGCATGCGAAGGGATCAAGACGATGACCAGATACATGGTGCTGCTGCCGGCGAACGAGGCCTTCTGGGCCGAGTCGACGCCGGAGGAGAAGGCGGCCGGCTACGAGGTTCATGGCAGGTTCGCCAAGCTGCTCGCCGAGCGTGGCCACAAGGTCACCGGTGGCGCCGAGCTCCACCACTCCAGCAAGGCCAGAACGCTGCGCAAGACCGGTGACGGGGTAGTGATCACCGACGGCCCGTACGCCGAGACCGTCGAGCACGTGACCGGCTTCTACACGATCGAGACCGACGACGTCGACGACATGCTCGAGTGCTGCAAGGTGCTCGCCGAGCTCGAGACGGCGCTCGAGGTCCGCGAGCTCGTCGAGCACGAGGGGATGCCCGGATGAGGTACTACCTGCTCATCCCCAGCGTCGAGGCCGAGTGGCAGGCGAAGACGCAGGCCGAGAAGGACGCCGTCTTCGCCACGCACGAGAGGTTCGCGGAGCTGCTCGCCGACCGCGGGCACACCAACCTGAAGGGGTACGGCGCCGCGCTCGCCGATCCGGCGACGGCAGTGACCGTGCGCGGGTCCGGGGTGACCGACGGGCCCTACACGGAAGCCGCCGAGCATCTGGCGGGGCTCTACGTCGTGGAGTCGGAGGACCGCGACGACCTGGTCGAGTGCTGCAGGCTGCTCGCCACGGCGGAGTCGGCGATCGAGATCCGCGCGGCGGAGCTGGACTGACGACCGACGATGCTGGAGACGCTGCTGCGCGAGGAGTGGGGCCGGCTGCTGGCCCTGCTCGTCGCGCAGTTCCGTCGCCTGGACCTCGCCGAGGACGGCCTTGCCGACGCCTTCGAGGCGGCCGCCCGGCACTGGCCGGTCGACGGTGAGCCGGACAACGGGCCGGCGTGGCTGCTCACGACCGCCAGGCGACGGATCGTGGACCGGATGCGCTCCGAGGAGGTGCTGGCCCGCAAGATGCCGCTGCTCGTGGTCGACGCCGGGCTCACGCAAGAGGCGCAGCAGGTGATGGCCACGGTGCCGGCCGGGTCCGGCGGCGAGGCGATCACCGACGAGCGGCTCCGGCTGGTGCTGCTCTGCGCCCACCCGGCGCTCTCGCGTGAGGCCGCTGCCGCGCTCACCCTCCGGCTGGTCCTCGGCGTCCCGACCGAGGACATCGGGCGGCTGTTCCTGCAGTCGAAGGCGACGATGGCGGCGCGGCTGACCCGGGCGCGCAAGCGGCTCGCAGGCGCGTCCTTCGAGGTCCCGTCGGACCTCGCTGACCTGCGAGAACGGATCGGGATCGTCGCCGAGGTCGGCTATCTCGCGTTCACCGCGGGCTATGCCCCCGGCACCGGCCCCGATGTCGTACGCTCCGACCTCGCCGGCGAGGCGATCCGGCTGGTCCGCGTGCTGAGGGCGGTGCTCCCGGCGCCGGACCCGGAGGTCGACGCCCTGCTCGCCCTGATGCTGCTGCAGCACTCCCGCCGGGACGCGCGGATCGGGCCGGACGGCGCTCTCGTCCTGCTTCCCGACCAGGACCGCGCCCGCTGGCGCACCGACGAGATCACCGAGGCCCTCGCGATCCTCACCCCGCTCGCCCACGCCGCGCCGGCGCCCTATCTCCTCCAGGCGCTGATCGCCGCGGAGCACGCGGTCGCACCCACGTCCGAGGCGACCGCGTGGGTCCGCATCGTCGAGCGCTACGACGAGCTGCTCGCGCTCCACGACACCCCTGTCGTACGCCTCAATCGGGCCGTCGCCGTCGCTGAGGCCGAGGGAGCCGAGGCCGGGCTCCGGGCGCTGGGGTCGGTCGCCCTACCGGGACACCGGCTGCCTGCCGTACGTGCCCAACTGCTGGAACGGTCAGGGCACCATCGCGAGGCGATCGAGGCGTATGCCGAGGCCATCGCCCTCTGCGCGCACCGGCCGGAGCGGGCCGACCTCACCCGGCGACGCGCGGCTCTGGAAGGTTTTGAACCCATTCCCTAGACGAGAACACGTTCTAGTTGCGACACTCGGTGCTGTGACCCCGATCACTCTCCCCGACATCCTCGAGGCGATGGCCGACGCCATCCCCGACCGCACCGCCGTGTTCACGATGGAACACGCCTACAGCTTCGCCGAGGTCGACGAGCGCGCGACCAGGCTGGCCAACCACCTCCTCGGGCAGGGCATCCAACCCGGCGACCATGTCGCCATCCACTCCCGCAACCGGATCGAGTGGGTCGACGCCTTCTACGGGTGCATGAAGGCGCGGGCGGTGCCGATCAACATCAACCACAAGTACCTCCACGACGAGCTCGACCATCTCTACCGCAGCTCCGACTCGGTCGCGGCGATCATCGGACCGGAGCACGTCGAGGCGGTCGCCGCGCTCGGCCTGGGCATCCCCACGCTGGTGCTGGGCGAGGAGTACGACGCCGCGGTCGCCGCCGCCTCGAAGGAGCGCCCCGACATCGAGCGCAGCCCCGACGACCGCTACGTGATCTTCACCGGCGGCACCACCGGGATGCCGAAGGGCGTCGTGTGGCGCCAGGAGGACATCATCCGGGCCGCGATGAACGCGAGCCGGTTCGGGGCGCCGTTCGACACCGTCGAGCAGCTCGCCGAGGAAGCGGCCGCGCAGGAGACACCGATGGTGCTGCTGGCCTGCGGCCCGATGATGCACGGCGGCAGCCAGTGGATCATGGGCAACGGCCATGTCGGCGGCTGCACGGTCGCACTCTTCACAGAGCCGACCTGGTCGCCCGAGAGCATCCTGGACCTCGTCCAGGCGGCCGGGGTCAACTCGCTCACGTTCCTCGGCGACGCGATGGGGCGCCCGGTCGCCGAGGCGATCCTGCGTGAGCCGGAGCGCTGGGACCTGAGCGCGCTGTTCGCCGTCTCGAACGGCGCCGCACCGCTCTCCGCAGGGGTTCGCACCCAGCTCCGGGAGGCACTGCCCGGCCGCTACATCCTCGACTCCTACGGCGCCTCGGAGTCCGGAGCGACCGGCATGCAGGTCGATGAGGGCAACGAGGGCGCGCAGGCCGCGCCGAAGTTCCAGGTCGGGATGGACGTACAGGTCTTCGACACCGACCTGAAGCCGTGCGCGCCGGGCGAGACCGGGATGCTCGCACGCACCGGGTCGATCCCGCTGGGCTACTACAACGACCCGGTCAAGACCGCGGCGACGTTCAAGGAGATCGACGGGCAGCGCTGGTCGATCCCCGGCGACTTCGCGCGGCGCGAGGAGGACGGCTCGATCACCGTCCTGGGCCGCGGCTCGGGCTGCATCAACACCGGCGGCGAGAAGGTCTTCCCCGAGGAGGTCGAGGCGGTCCTGCTGCGACACCCCGACGTGTTCGACACCGCGGTCGTCGGCACCCCGCACGAACGCTGGGGCCAGCAGGTGACCGCTCTCGTGCAGCTCCGCGAGGGCGCCGCGACCTCGGACGACGCGCTGCGGGAGCACTGCCGCAGCCTCATCTCCGCCTACAAGGTGCCCAAGGACATCCTGCTCGTGGAGCGAGTCCCTCGCACGCCCGTGAGCAAGGTGGACTATCGTGCGAGCGCTACGGTCGCTGCCGAGCTGCTCGAGGCGCGTAGGTGACGACCGGCTGATCCGACGTACGGTTCGGTGCCGTACGGCCCTACCCCTGGAAAGCCTACGTCTCTGTGTCCGCCGTGATCCCCCTCACACTGCCCGACATCCTGGAGGCGATGGCCGATGCGATCCCCGATCGCACGGCTGTCGTCACCACCGACCGCGCCTACTCCTACGCCGAGATCGACGAGCGTGCCACGCGCCTGGCCAACCACCTGCTGAGCGTCGGTCTCGAGCCTGGTGCCCAGGTCGCCGTCCACGCGACCAACCGGATCGAGTGGGTCGACGCCCTCTACGGATGCCTCAAGGCCCGCACGATCCCGGTCAACATCAACCACGCCTACCGGCGCGACGAGCTCGCCCGGACGTACGCCGCCACCGACTGCGTCGCGGCCATCGTCTCCCCGGAGTTCACCGACGACCTCGACGAGCTCGACCTGAAGCTCGACCACCGGGTCGTCCTCGGCCCCGACTACGACGCCAAGGTCGCCGCGGCGTCCAAGGAGCGGCCGACCGTCGGGCGTACGCCCGGTGACTGGCACATCATCTTCACCACCGGCACCACAGGCACCCCGAAGGGTGCGGTGTGGCGTCAGGAGGACCTGATCTGGGCCGCGCTGAACACGGTCCGCCGCAACGCGCCGATCCCGTCGGTCGAGGGCCTCGCCGCCGAGGCGGCAGCTCGCGACTCGGGTGTCGTCCTGCTCGCCGGCGGTCCGCTGCTGCACGGGCAGAGCCAGCTGCTGCTTCTGCGGGCGCTGGTCGCCGGAGGCACCGCGGTGCTCGACACCTCGCCCACCTTCTCCGCCGAGACATTCCTCGACCTCGCCGAGCAGGCCGGCGCGACCGCGATCACGCTGCTGGGCGACGCCCAGGCGCGGCCGGTGGCTGCGGCGCGGCTGGTCGGGAAGAAGCGCTGGCCGCTGCGTTCGCTCGCCGGTGTCTCCAACACCGCCGCACCGCTCTCCGAGAACGTCCTCGGGGTCCTGCGAAACGCGTTCGCCCGCCGGGTCATCGTCGACTCCTACGGCACCCTGGAGACCGGCGTCACCGGCTCCCGCGCCGACGACGGCTCCCCGCTCGTCCCCGGTGAGGCGCGGTTCATGGTCGGCCCGGAGGTGGAGGTCTTCAACCCCGACCTCACCCCGGCGGCTCCCGGCGTCGAGGGCCTGCTGGCCCGCTCCGGTCCCTCGGCTCTCGGCTACTACAAGGACAACGCCCGCTCGGCCACCGCGATCAAGCTGATCGACAACCGGCGCTGGACCTTCCCCGGCGACCTCGCCCGTCGCGAGCAGGACGGCTCGATCACGCTACTGGGCAGGGCCGCCACCCTCGTACGCACCGGTGACCTCGAGATCCACCCCGAGACCATCGAGGGCGTGCTCCTCGGCCACGGCGACGTCGTCGACGCCGCGGTCTTCGGCATGCCTCACCCGCGCTGGGGCCAGCAGGTCGCGGCCCTGGTGCAGCTGGCTCCGTCGTCCGAGACGACCGCCGCCGACCTGCGCAAGCACTCCCGTGACCTGCTCGGTGAGTCGCACGAGCCCAAGCTCGTCCTGCTCGTCGACTCGGTGCCGCGTACGCCTGCCGGGACCGTCGACTACCGCGCCGCCACCGGCCTCACCGCCGACCTGCTCAGCACCGGCGGCAAGGCCCCGGACGAGGCGGACGAGCACTAGGCCCAGTCGGCGCGTTCTGACCGAACCCCGCGCCGAGTCGGCGCGTTATGACGAGCCGACTCGACCGGGATCCGTGTCAGGATGCGCCGACTCGGGCGGGAGCTCGGGCAGGTGGTGGCCGAACGGGACCCGCTCGACCTGCCCCAGCGCGGCGAGGACGGAGGGCAGCATCGCCTTCGCGGTGCGCTTGTAGCCCATGGCGCTGGGGTGGAAGTGGTCGATGGCGAACATCTCGTCGGGGTTCGTGATGAAGAACGGGCCGACGACCTCGGAGAGCGAGACGACGTGGGCGCCCTTGGCCAGCGCGGTCTCCCGCTGCCCCTCGGCCAGCTGCTTGGCGATCCTGCGTCCGAGCGAGCGCAGCGGCTGCGGCAGCGGTCGGACTGCACCGACGTCGGGGCAGGTCCCGACCACTACCTCGGCGCCACGCTCCCGCAGCGCGTCGATGATCTCCCCCAGCACCCGGGTGGAGTCCTTCTGCGGGACCCGGTGGGTGACGTCGTTGCCGCCGACGATGACCACGGCGACGTCGGGTCGGTAGCTCTCCGGAAGGGACTCGAGCTGAGCGGGAACCATCGAGGTCTCGGCCCCGACCACCGCGGCCGTACGCAGCCGCACCGGCCTCTGCAGGACCTTCGCCGTACCCTTGGCCAGCCGTGCGCCGAGCGTGCCGCCGCGGGTCTCCGCACCCAGCCCGGCGGCGATCGAGTCGCCGAGGACGAGGAGCTCCACCGGCGTACCGCCGTAGGTCTTCTTGTAGACCTTGTCGGCGTAGATCGCCTCCTCGCCGAGCGGCTTGCCGATCACGTCGCGTGCATGCGCCGCCTGTCTCTTCAGCAACGTCACGAACCCGGCACCGGCCGCCGCCCCCACCACGCCGATCGCGCCGGCGACTCCGGCGGTCGCGGCGACCACACCGAGCCACCTGGCCTCTTCACTCGTCTTCGCGCTGCTCACATTTCTTATCTGTAGCGCACGGATGTGAACGCGAAGGGACAAGCCCTACGCCTGCGAGAGCCCGGCTTCCTCGAAGGAGTCGTAGTTGGGGGCGATGGTGGCGCGGGGGCCGACGATGCCGCTGATCGCGTCGAGCGTCTTGAGGCCGTGGCCGGTGTTGATGATCACCGTCTCCAGGCTCGGGTCCAGAGCGCCGGTCTCGACGAGCTTCTTGGTGACCGCGAGCGTGGTGCCGCCGGCGGTCTCGGTGAAGATGCCCTCGGTGCGGGCCAGGAGCACGATCGCGGCGCGGATCTCGTCGTCGGTGACCTCCTCGACGGCGCCACCGGAGGAGCGGGTGGCGTCGAGGACGTAGATGCCGTCGGCGGGGTTGCCGATGGCCAGCGACTTGGCGATCGTGTCGGGCTTGACCGGGCGGATGGCGTCGACGCCGGCCTTGAACGCGGTCGCGACCGGGTTGCAGCCGGTCGCCTGGGCGCCGAAGATCCGGTAGGGCTTCTCCTCGACCAGACCGAGCTTGATCAGCTCCTTGAAGGCCTTGTCGACCTTGGTCAGCTGGGATCCGGAGGCCACCGGGATGACGATCTGGTCGGGCAGGCGCCAGCCGAGCTGCTCGGCGATCTCGAAGCCGAGCGTCTTGGAGCCCTCGGCGTAGAAGGGACGTACGTTGACGTTCACGAACGCCCAGCCGTCCTCCTCCGCCGCGATCTCCTGGGCGAGCTTGTTGACGTCGTCGTAGTTGCCGTCGACGGCGATCAGGTTGTCGGTGAAGATCGCGGAGTTGACCTGCTTGGGCTGCTCGAGGTTGCTCGGGATGAAGACCGCGGTCGGGATGCCGGCCCGCGCCCCCGCCGCCGCCACCGCGTTGGCCAGGTTGCCGGTGCTCGGGCAGGCGAAGACCTTGGCGTCGAGCTCACGGGCGGCGCTCAGCGCACAGGCGACCACGCGGTCCTTGAAGGAGTTGGTCGGGTTGGTCGAGTCGTCCTTCACCCAGATCTTCTCGATGCCGAGCTCCTTGGCGAGGTTCTTCGCGTCCAGGAGCCGGGTGAAGCCGGGCTCGGTGTTGGGGCTCTGCTCGATGTCGTCGGGCACCGGCAGCAGCGCCTTGTAGCGCCAGATGTTGCGGGGTCCGGCCTCGATCTCCTCACGGGTCACGGCCGGGAAGTCATAGGCCACCTCCAGTGGCCCGAAACACTCCGGACAGGCGTAATGCGGTCCGAGCTCGACCTGGTTGCCGCACTCTCGGCACGAGAGTGCCGATGCGTTCCCGAACGCGCCCTCGCGCAGACCGTTCTTCTCCTCGGTTGCAGCGCTCATGAGAAACCTCCTCCTCATCTTCCCCGATCACGTCTCTCGCGCCGGGCCGGAATTAGCACCTGCTCCGCTACCCGCCCTGGCATGGGAGGAGGCTCGCGGTCGGTTGCCGGGACTTCACTGGGCCGTTCCCTCAGTCCCTCTCGATGAGCAGTAGCGATCGTACGGCAGGTATCCGGCACCAAACACATCCGGGTTCCACTCCGCGGACCACATGTCCGCTATCTGGACGGCGGTCAGCGGGCGCGGAGGCGGCGCAGCATCCGGGCGTCGTCGAAGCCCACCGCTCGGGCGGCCGACTCCATGGTGGTGCCCGCGGCCAGCAGATGGTCGGCCCGCTCACGCCGAAGCGCCTGCTGGTAGCGGAGCGGGGTGAGACCGGTCGCGCTCACGAAGGCGCGGGTCAGGGTGCGCTCGCTCACCCCCGCGCCCTCGGCAAGGGCGGCGAGCGGGAGCGCCTCGGCGAACCGGCCGTCGATCACGTCCTGCACGTGGTGGACGGTGTCGTCGAGATGGTTCCGGTGGCGCAGCAGGACGCTCTCCTGCGGCTGGTCGCCGTTGCGCCGTGCGTAGACGACCATGTCTCGCGCGACACGAGCCGCCAGCGCCGGTCCGTGGCGCATCGCGAGCAGGTGCAGGCTCAGGTCGATGCCGCTGGCGATGCCTGCCGACGTCACGATCCGGTCATCGCTGGTGAAGAGCACGTCGCGCACCACCCGGGCCTTCGGATAACGCCGGGACAGCGCGTCCTGGAGGTCGTGATGGGTGGTGCAGAGACGGCCGTCGAGGAGACCCGCCTGGCCGAGGGCATCGGCCCCGGCGCAGACGCTCGCCACCTCGCCCCCGGCCGCATGATGGGCACGCAGCCGCTCGGCTGTCTCCCGGGAGAGCCGAGGGCCGGCGACGAGGTCGTACGCCGCCCGCCACCCCGGCACGAGGAGCAGGTCGCCCGGGTCGGGATCGGGCCACTCCGCGGTGACCGACAGCGGCAGCCCCTGGGCCGAGACCACCTCCCCCGGCTCGGCGCCCGCGACGTAGACGAGGTCGTAGGGGTGCCCCAGGTTGCCAGCGGTGTGGAACGCCTGTGCCGGCCCGGCCAGGTCGAGCAGATGTACGCCGGGCAGCAGCACGAACACGACCTTGCTCATGCCGCCACACCCGTTGAGGAGAAGAAAGGATACGGATGTGACGGCATGATGATCACATTGATCGCTCGCTGGCGCTCGCTCACGCCGCAGATGCTGCCACAGCCTCCAGATCGGCGATGGTCACGATCTCGGCGAAACGGCCGCTGAGCACGAGTTTCGTACGCTCCACGACCTCCTCCGCGGACAAGCCGCCCAGCGGCTCGGTGGTCACGGCGTCGGCGACATAGGTGACCCGGTAGCCGAGGTCGGAGCCGATCCGGGCGTTGGTCTCGACACACTGCTCGGCACGGATCCCGCAGACCACGAGCTCGGTGATCCCGTGCTCGGTCAGCACCTGCTGCAGGTTGGTCGTGGTGAATGCGTTGTGCGAGGTCTTGCGCACCTCGACGTCACCCGACTGCGGGCCGCTCAGCCCTTCCAGGTAGCGCACATGGCCCGAGGCCGGGTCGAAGGCACCACCGCTGCCGGGCTCGGTGTGCAGCACCCAGACGACCAGGTCTCCGGCGGCACGCGCGAGGCTCACCAGCCGGTCTGCGCGCTCGGCGATGTCGGGATGGAGGGTCCGGTCCCACAACTCCTGCTGACGAAAGGATTCCTGGATGTCGATGACGAGAAGGGCTCGGTTGCTCATGCCTCCAGTGTGCGAGCTGCCCGCTCGATGCACGAGGCATCAAGCGGGCAGCATCCGGAACGATCCGGTCAGGCAGCGGCAACCGAGCTGGCAGTGCTGGCACCCCCGGCCGCAGGGGCGAGGGCGCCGCGTACGACATCCCTGACATCACTCACCAGGTTGATCTTCAGCGCCTGCTTCACCTCGTCGGGCACCTCGTCCAGATCGGGCTCGTTGCGCTGCGGCACGAATACCTCGGTCAGGCCGGCCCGCTGGGCGGCGAGCAGCTTCTGCTTGAGGCCGCCGATGGGCAGCACCCGGCCGGAGAGCGAGACCTCACCGGTCATGCCGACCTCGCTGCGCACCGGGCGTCCGGTCGCGAGCGAGGTGAGCGCGGTGACCATGGTGATCCCGGCGCTCGGGCCGTCCTTGGGCACCGCGCCCGCGGGCACGTGGACGTGGAGCGAGCGGTCCAGCACCGCCGGGTCCACCCCCAGCTCGGCCGCGTGCGAGCGGACGAAGGAGAGCGCGATCTGCGCGGACTCCTTCATCACCTCACCGAGCTGGCCGGTGATGTTCAGGCCGGTCTGCCCGTCGGCAGCGGACGCCTCGATGAAGAGCACGTCCCCACCCAGGCCGGTCACGGCCAGCCCGGTGGCGACCCCCGGGACCGACGTACGCTCCGCCGACTCCGGCGTGAACCGCGGCCGTCCGACGAGGTCCTTGAGGTTGTCCAGGTCGACCTCGACATGCTCGGCCCCGGTGGCCAAACGTGTCGCCGCCTTGCGCAGCGCCTTGGCGAGGAGCCGCTCGAGCTGGCGTACGCCCGCCTCGCGGGTGTAGTTGGCAGCCAGCTCACGCAGCGCGTCGTCGGCGACGCTCACCTCGTCCGCGGTGACCGCGGCCCGCTCGAGCTGCCGGGGCAGCAGGAAGTCGCGGGCGATGGCTACCTTGTCGTCCTCGGTGTAGCCGTCGATGGTGACCAGCTCCATCCGGTCCAGCAGGGCGCTCGGGATCTGCTCCACGACGTTGGCCGTCGCGATGAACAGGACGTCGGAGAGGTCCAGGTCGAGCTCGAGGTAGTGGTCGCGGAAGGTGTGGTTCTGCGCCGGGTCGAGCACCTCCAGCAGCGCCGCAGCAGGATCGCCCCGGTAGTCGGAGCCGACCTTGTCGACCTCGTCGAGGAGCACGACCGGGTTCATCGAGCCGGCCTCCTTGATGGCCCGCACGATCCGCCCCGGGAGCGCGCCGACGTAGGTGCGCCGGTGACCGCGGATCTCGGCCTCGTCACGGACACCGCCCAGCGCGACCCGGACGAACTTCCGTCCGAGCGAGCGGGCGACCGACTCACCGAGCGAGGTCTTGCCGACTCCAGGCGGGCCGGCGAGGAGCACCACGGCGCCCGAGCCTCGGCCGCCGATGACCTGCAGCCCACGCTCGGCGCGACGTGTCCTGACCGCCAGGTACTCCACGATCCGGTCCTTGACCTCGTCGAGGCCGTGGTGGTCGGCGTCGAGCACCTCGCGAGCAGCGACCACGTCGGTGGAGTCCTCCGTGGTCACGCCCCAGGGCAGCTCCAGCACGGTGTCCAGCCAGGTGCGGATCCAGGCGGTCTCGGGGTTCTGCTCCGAACCACGCTCGAGCTTGTCGACCTCGCGCAGCGCGGCCTCGCGTACGGCCTCGGGCAGGTCGGCTGCCTCGACCCGGGCCCGGTAGTCGTCGGACCCCTCGGGCTCGCCCTCGCCGAGCTCCTTGCGGATCGCGGCGAGCTGCTGGCGCAGCAGGAACTCCCGCTGCGTCTTCTCCATGCCCTCGCGTACGTCCTCGGCGATCTTGTCGCTGACCTCGGACTCCGCGATGTTGTCCTTGGCCCAGGCGATCACCTTCTCGAGCCGCTCCTCGACCGACGGCGTCTCCAGCAGCTCGCGCTTGGCCTCGTCGTCGAGGTAGGGCGCGTAGCCGGCGGTGTCGGCGATCTCGGACGGCTCGGTGAGGCGGTTGACCTGGTCGATGACCGGCCAGGCCTCACGACGCTGCAGCACGGCGACGACCAGCCGCTTGTACTCCTCGGCCAGCTCCTTAGCGTGCTCCGTCGTGGTCTCCTCGGCCGCCTCGACCTCGACCCACAGCGCAGCACCGGGTCCGGTCACGCCGGAGCCGATCTTCGCTCGGCCGACAGCCCTCAGCACCGCCGCGGGCTCACCGCCCCGGAACCGGCCGACACGCTCGATCGTGGCGACAGCACCGTACGTCGCATACCGGTCCCCCAGCCGCGGCGCGACCAGCAGCCGGCTCTCCGAGCCGGCCCGGGCGGCGTCGATCGCAGCCTGCGCGGCCTCGTCGAGCTCGATCGGCACGACCATCCCCGGCAGGACCACGGCATCCGAGACGAACAGCACAGGAAGCTTGTCCATTGCGGACCCTCCTAGAAAGTTGAGTGATACCGGCTCAACTCCCGGGGACAACCGGATGTTCCCTCCGGTTATCGTGTTCGCTGTCAGCGGACGCCGCGCTACCCCTGGCGCGCCTCGGCGGTCAGCTCACGCAGAAGCTCCAGCACACCGTCCGGACCCGCCACCTCGACATCGGCCAGCCCGGCGAGCGGACCCCGGTCGGGTCCAGCGTGGGAGTAGACGAGCACCGTCGGCGACCCGGTCGCCTTTCCCCAGGCACGCACCGCCTCGAACGCCTCGACGTCCCCCAGGTCGTCGCCACCGAACAGGATCGCGCCGGGCGAGACCTCCTCCACCAAGGTGGAGATCGCGTGACCCTTGTGCATGCCAGGAGCACGCACCTCGATGACCTGCTTGCCGGGCTCGATGACGAGCCCGTGCTCGCCGGCCAGCTCGGTCAGCGGCGGGAGCAGACGCGCGGCGAGGCCGTCGGGGTCAGGGAACCGGCGGGTGTGCACCCCGACGGCGAGACCCTTCTCCTCGATATAGGCGTCCTGCGCACCGTGCGCGGAGAGCACCGCGGGCAGCGCCGCCTCGAACGCGGCCAGCCCCTCGGGCGGCGGCGGACCGATGACGATCCGGTCCGAGCCGCTCCAGCGCTCGTTGCCGTACTGACCGAACACGTACAGCTCCTTGCCCAGCTCCCCCAGCGCGTCGGCGATCGCGTCCAGCCCGCCCAGCTCGACGACCTGTCCGGCGGGTCGGCCGGTGACGATGGCCAGCGCCTTGACCCGGGACGCGAGCGCGATCAGGACCTCCGCCGCGTCCGGATGGATCCGAGCCGAAGCCGGGTCCTCCACGATCGGGGAGAGCGTCCCGTCGAAGTCGAGACCGACGAGAGTCTCGGCGGCAGCAGCCGCGATCGCGGCGTACTTCTGCTCTCCTGCGGTGCCGTCAGGCTGGAGTTCGGCCATGGCTCAACTGTGACACGGCAACGACCTACGAGCCGACCGGGCGAGCACTGCCGTGTGGCAGATCACACACCATCGAGAACGGCCGGAAAGCCTCAGAGAGCACCGGTCAGGACGACCGTCAACCGGTCGCCCTTCATCGAGCCTTCGACCGACACATGGGTGCGTTTGATGCCGAGGTCATCGGCGAGCTGCTGGCCCTCGCGCTTCATCTCGCCCGGGTAGTAGACGGTGTTCTCCGGAACCGAGCCCATCCAGTTGTCCTCGCCGACGACGTTCCAGCCGACCGTCGTCGCCTTAGCCGCGACGTCGCTGGCAAGGCCACCGATGTTGGACTGGTTGTAGACCTCGACGCTGACCTTGGCACGATCGACGGGCGAGGGCTCGGCCTTGGCCGGCTTCTTCTCCTCGGTCTTGGCCGGCTTCGGCTTCGCCGACGCCGAGGGAGACGGAGTGCCCCCTGCCTGGGCGATCTTCTCGCCCCCGTCGTCAGAACCCCCGGTGATCCAGAAGACGACCACCGCGGCGACGACGGCAACCACGCTCAGCGCGATGACGGGTGTGGGAAGCGCGACGCCACGCTCACCCTTCGAAGGACGTACGCAGCCGGTCATTCAGACCTCGAAACCGAGCCGTCTCGCCGAGCGCTGACGCTGCCGGGCCGCGCGGAGCCGTCGCAGGCGGCGTACCAGCAGGGGGTCGGCCTCGAGGGCCTCCGGCTTGTCGATGAGAGCGTTGAGCACCTGGTAGTAACGGGTGGCGGACATGTTGAACGCCTCGCGCACGGCGGCTTCCTTGGCTCCGGCGTACTTCCACCACTGACGCTCGAAGTCGAGGATCTGCTTGTCACGTTCACTGAGGCTCGCGGGGTCCTCGCCTGGGCCTGTGACCTGCACGTTGACAGCGCTCATTCCTCGTCCCCCGGTGTCGTCTGCATCTGACCACACCCTAACGCGCCGAACTACACCGCTGTGGTTCACCCTGTCGGCGTGTTACTCGACAGGTATTCCGACCGGAGCCGAAAGTCACGGGTGGAACGACACGGCGCCGAACCTGGCCCCGGTCCATTAGAGTCGGAGATGTGCAGGCTGACCTGGTAATCGTGGCCAACCGGCTTCCCGTCGATCGAGTGGAGATGCCGGACGGCACGAAAGCGTGGCGACGCTCCCCAGGAGGCCTGGTCAGCGCCCTCGAACCCGTCCTGCGCGCCAACGACGGCGTCTGGATCGGCTGGCCCGGCGGCACCGACGAGGACCTCGAGCCGTTCGAGGACGACGGGCTCCACCTGTTGCCGATGACAATGACCGCCGAGGACATCCGGGAGCACTACGAGGGCTTCTCCAACGGCACCCTGTGGCCGCTCTACCACGACGTCGTGGCCAAGCCGGAGTTCCACCGCGAGTGGTGGGACGGCTACCAGCGCGTCAACCGCAGGTTCGCCGAGAAGTGCGCCGAGGTCGCCGCGAAGGGCGCGACCGTCTGGGTCCAGGACTACCAGCTCCAGCTGGTCCCGCAGATGCTGCGCGAGCTCCGCCCCGACCTGCGCATCGGCTTCTACCTGCACATCCCGTTCCCTCCAGCCGAGCTCTTCCAGCAGGTCCCCTGGCGCCGCCAGCTCCTCGAGGGTCTCCTCGGCGCCGACCTCGTCGGCTTCCAGCTCCCGCAGGCGGCCCAGAACTTCGTCCGCCTGGTGCGTCAGCGCGTCGGCCACAAGACCCATCGCGACCTGGTCTATCTCCCCGACGGGCGCACCGTGCACGCGGCCGCCTTCCCGATCTCGATCGACTTCCTCGGCTTCGACGAGATGGCCCACGACGAGGCCATCAACCAGCGCGCCAAGGAGATCCGCCAGCAGCTCGGCGACCCGAAGAAGATCCTGCTCGGCGTCGACCGGCTCGACTACACCAAGGGCATCTACGCCAGGCTGCGCGCCTACGGCGAGATGATCCGCGACACCGAGCTCGACGTCGAGGACGCGATCTTCGTCCAGGTGGCGGTGCCCTCTCGCGAGCGCGTCGAGCAGTACCGCAAGCTCCGCGACGACATCGACCGCCTCGTCGGCCGCCTCAACGGCGACCTCGGCCGCATCGGCCGACCCGCGATCTCCTACCTCCACACGAGCCTCCCCCGGGCGGAGATGGCCGCGCTCTACCGCGCCGCCGACATCATGGTCGTCACCCCCTACCGCGACGGCATGAACCTGGTCGCGAAGGAGTACGTCGCCTGCCGCTACGAGGACGACGGCGCCCTCGTGCTCTCCGAGTTCGCCGGCGCGGCCGAGGAGCTGCGCCAGGCCTGGCTCGTCAACCCCTACGACATCAATGGGATGAAGGCCGCGCTGCTCGAGGCCTACCAGGCCGAGCCGAAGGAGCTCACCCGCCGGATGAAGGCGATGCGCAAGCAGGTCGCCGCCCGGGACGTACGCCACTGGGCCGACACCTTCCTCGAAGAGCTCGCCGCCGTGGAGGGCAGTCACACCAAGAACGTGCTTCCGCCCAACGCCCACTGAGGGCTGCCTGGTGGCTAGAGTCGAGCCGTGACCACCAACTCTGACCCGATCAGGTGGGGAATTCTCGGCACCGGCCGGATCGCCCACTCCCTCGCCACCGACCTGATGCTCGTCCCCGACGGCCAACTCGTGGCCGTGGGCTCGCGGAGCAAGGAGTCTGCGGAGGAGTTCGCGAAGGCGTACGAGGCCAAGGGGCCGGTCCGCGCGCACGGCTCCTATGAGGAGCTGGCCGCCGACGAGGACGTCGACGTCGTCTACATCGCCTCCCCCCACTCCCACCACCTCGAGCACGCCACCCTCGTGCTCAACGCCGGCAAGCACGTGCTGTGCGAGAAGGCGCTGACGCTCAACGCCGCCGACTCGCAGACGATGGTCGACCTGGCCACCTCCAAGAAGCTGTTCCTCATGGAGGCCATGTGGATGGCGACCAACCCGATCATCCGGCGCCTCGTCACCGACGTGAAGTCGGGCCGCTTCGGGGTCCCCCGGCACGTACACGCCGAGCTCGGCTTCGTCGCCCACCCCGAGCAGAACCAGCGCCTCCTCGACCCGGCGCTCGGCGCCAGCGCGCTGCTCGACATGGGCATCTACCCGCTCACCTTCGCCCACCTGCTCTTCGGCGAGGCCCGCGCGCTGACCGCTCAGGCCAACCTCGGCGAGGGTGCCGACGGCGCCACCTTCGACCTCGACCTGGTGATGACCGGGAAGTACGCCGGCAACGAGCTCTCCACCATGGTCTCCTCGGTCACCTCCTACTCGTCCCGTGCGGCCTCGATCGCCACCGACCAGGGCCGCATCGAGCTGACCGACTTCCACCACCCGTCCTCGGCGGTCTTCAAGCCCGCCAACGGCGACGAGCCCGTCGAGATCGTCGGTGACGAGCCCGTCATCGGCGCTGCGTACGCCAACGAGATCGTCGAGGTGCAGCGCTGCCTGCGCGAGGGCCTCCTGGAGTCCCCGCTGGTGCCCCACAGCCAGACGCTCAGCCTGATGCGCCAGATGGACATGATCCGCGAGTCCATCGGCGCCCGCTACGCCACCGAGGCCTGACGAGAAGTCACCCCCGCCGGCCGAGGCGTCAGCGGCGTCGGTCGAGTTGGCACCGGATGCCGTCTCGACCGACGCGAGTGACGTCTCGGCCGACGTACCTGACGTCTCGACCCTCAGGCGGTGGTCGGCTTCTCGTTGAAGGTGCGGTGCGGTTGCACGACGGCGAGGAGCTCGCGGGCCACATCGGGGCCGAGGGCGCCCCAGTGGTCCTTGTAGCCGTAGACGCCGGCGAGAGTGCGTGACTCGTAGTCGCCGTTCATGACCTCGATGTCATGCGGCGTGATCAGGCCGGGGTGGGCGACACCGACCGCGGCGGAGACCTTCGTCAGCTCCCTGCGCAGGGTCCTGAGATAACTGGCACAGCGATCGCCCTTGTCCATTGGGTCGAGGCCGCCGGAGAGCCACTTGCTCTGCGTCGCGACGCCGGTCGGACAGGTGTCGTCGTGGCACTTCTGAGCCTGGATGCAGCCGATCGACATCATCGCCTCGCGGCCGACGTTGATCATGTCGGCGCCGAGCGCGAAGGCGACGGCGGCGTTCTCCGGAAGGCCGAGCTTCGCCGACCCGATGAAGGTGATCGAGTCGGTCAGACCGACCTCGGCGAACGTGCCGTAGACCCGCGAGAAGCCGATCCGGTACGGCATCGCGACCGCGTCGGAGAAGATCAGCGGCGCGGCACCGGTGCCGCCCTCGCTGCCGTCGACGGTGATGAAGTCGACGCCCCGCTCCCCCGACCGCATCTTGCCGGCGAGCTCCTGCCAGAACTCCATCTCACCGACCGCCGACTTGATGCCGACCGGCACCCCGGTCTCGGCGGCGATCATCTCAACGAAGTCGAGCATCGAGTCGACGTCGTGGAAGGCGGAGTGCCGAGACGGCGAGGCACAGTCCTTGCCGAGCTCGATGCCGCGGATCTCGGCGATCTCCGGGGTCACCTTGGCCGCCGGCAGCAGTCCACCGAGGCCGGGCTTGGCGCCTTGCGAGAGCTTGATCTCGATCGCCTTGACCGGCGCGCTGGCGACCCGCTCCTTGAGCCGATCGATCGAGAAGGTGCCGTCGGCGTTCCGGCACCCGAAGTAGGCGGTGCCGATCTGCATCACCAGATCGGCGCCGCCTTCCAGGTGGTAGGGCGAGATGCCGCCCTCGCCGGTGTTGTGCATCGCCCCGGCCTTGAGTGCACCCCGATTGAGCGCCGTGATCGCCGGCCCGGACAGCGACCCGAACGACATCGCCGAGATGTTGACGATCGACTCCGGCCGGAACGCCTTGGCTCGCCCGCGCGGCGCTCCGAGCACCTTCGCCGACGGGAGCTTGGCGGCCGGGTCGTGGTCGTCGGGCAGGGAGTCGGCGAACGTACGGTGCTTGATATGGATGTGGCCCTGGGTGTGCTCGATGTCGTTGTCGGTGCCGAAGCCGAAGTAGTTGTTCTGCTCCTTGGCCGAGGAGTAGACCCAACGCCGCTGGTCGCGGCTGAAGGGCCTCTCCTCGTCGTTGTCGGCGACGATGTACTGCCGCAGCTCCGGCCCGATCTTCTCCATCAGGTACCGCGCGTGCCCGATCACCGGGAAGTTCCGCAGGATCGCGTGCTTGCGCTGGGACAGGTCGCGCACCGCGACCACGCCGGCGGCGAGCGCCGCTCCCCCGAGGAGGGTCGTCATCTTCATGTACGTCTTCCTACCGGGCGCCCACCTGGATGTAAACGTCCGCGACGGTGTCGCAGGGCGTCGCTCAGGCGAACTCGGGGATGACCTTCGACTCGAAGAGCTCGAGGGAGGAGCGGTCGTAGGCGGCGTCCGGGAAGTAGCCGATGGCGTACGTCATCCCGAGCCCCTCCATGGTCTTGAGCCGCTCCACGACCTGCTCGGGGGTGCCGGCGAGCGCGCTCGGGCCACTGCCGTTCGCGACGATCTCGGCGGCCTTGTCCTCACCGAGGTGAGGCACCAGACGTGCCTTCCAGGCGGCGAGCTTGTCGGCGACCTCGGCCTCGGTCTCGCCCAGCACCACGTTGTAGTTGGAGGAGCGGGTGATCTCGGAGAAGTCGCGCCCGAGGGTCTCGCAGTGCGCCGCGAGGATGTCCGACTTGGCCTTGAACGCCTCCGGGTCGCCGAAGAAGTTGGTGTAGTCGGCGTACTGCGCGGCGATCTTCAGGGTCACCTTCTCGCCACCGCCGGCGATCCACAGCGGGATGCCGGAGCGCCCCTTCTGGATCGGCAGCGGCTGACAGATGGCGCCGTCGACCTGGTAGTACTTCCCGTCCAGCGACGAGACGCCCTTCGTCCACGCCTGCTGGAAGATCTGGACGCCCTCACGGAGCATGCCGAGCCGGTCGCGTGCCTCGGGGAAGCCGTAGCCGTAGGCCCGCCACTCGTGCTCGTACCAGCCGGCGCCGATGCCCATCTCGATCCGGCCACCGCTGATGTGGTCGGCGGTCGCGGCGACCTTCGCCAGGTAGGCCGGGTTGCGGTAGGACATGCACGAGCACATCTGCCCGAGGCGAACCCGCGACGTCACCGCCCCCAGACCCGCCATCAGCGACCAGGCCTCGTGGGTCGCCTGGTCGGAGGGCTCCGGGGTGGTGTGGAAGTGGTCGTAGACCCAGATGCTCTCCCAGGGGCCGGAGTCGGCGTGGATCGCCAGGTCCTTCATCGTCGTCCACTGGTCCGCCGGGTCGATCCCGACGAGGTCGAAGCGCCATCCCTGCGGGACGAAGAAACCGAACTTCATGTCTACTCCTTGGTGAGTCCAACCTGAGTGCCACGGACAACTTATCCGTCGGTCCCAGCCGATACCCTCATCATTTATGAGCGCACTCGCCGGACTCGTGGACAAGGGCCTGATGGCTGCCGACTGGGCCGAGGCGCTGGCGCCGGCCGAGCCGCAGATCGAGCAGATGGGCCGTTTCCTGCGCGACGAGCTGGCGGCCAGGCGTCCCTATCTGCCCGACGGCGACCGCATCTTCAACGCCTTCCGGCGACCGCTGCGGGACGTACGCGTCCTGATCGTCGGCCAGGACCCCTACCCGACGATCGGGCACCCGATCGGGCTCAGCTTCGCGGTCGAGAAGGACGTACGTCCCCTGCCTGCGTCGCTGAAGAACATCTACGCCGAGCTGACCACCGACCTCGACCTGAAGACGCCCGAGCACGGCGACCTGTCGACCTGGGCCGACCGCGGGGTGATGCTGCTCAACACCTCGCTGACGGTGCGCCCCGGGGCTCCCGCATCACACTCGAAGAAGGGCTGGGAAGACGTCACCGGGCGGGCGATCGACGTTCTCGGCCGTCGCGGCGGACCGCTGGTGGCGATCCTGTGGGGCAGGCACGCGCAGAATCTCGAGCCGCGGCTCAACGGGGTGCCCGCGATCAAGTCCGTCCACCCGTCGCCGCTCTCCGCACGCCGGGGGTTCTTCGGGTCCCGGCCGTTCTCCCGCGCCAACGCCCTTCTGGTCGAGCAGGGCGGTTCCCCGATCGACTGGTCCCTGCCTGACTGAGCTCACTCCGATTAGGATCGGCCCATCGGCCCATCGGCGCGGTGAACGGGGGTCACGTGGGCGAGAACACGACCGGACCGACGCTGTCGGTGTCACGGCGACTCAAGATCGGCGGGACCATCGTCGTCGTCCTGATCGCAGCCTGGGCCGCCGTGCTCGGCGGACGGATCCTCCTGGAACGGGCCGGGCCTCCGGAGTTCCCCGCGACCGACGTACGTGACTGGGCGACCTTCGCCGACCACCTCGTCCTGGGCACCGCCGGCCCTGACGACACGGACCGGCTCGAGGTCACGACCGTCCTGTGGAGCCGTCAGGGAGCCCACCAGATCGGCCGCGGGATCACCCTCGACGCCGACCTGACCGAGGGCGAGGCGTACGCCGTGCCGGTGGCCTGGCTCGAGGGCGGCGGCGGACGCTGGGTGGCGCTGGCGGCCGAGGCGGTGCTTCCCCTCGACGGCGGGCGGATCACCGGGGGTGGCGGGACCTGGGCGGCCGACCACGCCGGGGAGTCTCCCCGGGGGCTCGCCACCGAGCTCTACGAGACCGGGCCGCACCCGGCCGCCGTCCCCTACCTCTATGAGAGCCTCGAGCAACGGCTCGCCGCTGTGGAGCGGTAGGTAAGATTTCTGGCGTGAGCCAGGACTCCCCCACGCGCCCCCAGCGCGCCGACTGGATTCGGGCCGGCATGTGGTCGCTCGGCTTCGTCGCCCTGCTGTGGGTGCTCGAGGCCACCGACTACATCAGCGGGCACCAGCTCGACTCGCTCGGCATCCAGCCGCGCACCGACGCCGGCCTGCTCGGCATCGTGTTCGCCCCGGTGCTCCACTTCGGCTGGGCCCACCTCTACGGCAACACCCTGTTCGCGCTCGTCCTCAGCTTCCTGGTGCTCGCCTCGGGCGTCGGCCGCGGGATCGTGGCGACCCTCATCATCTGGGTGGTCGGAGGAGTGGGCGTCTGGCTGATGTCGCCCCCGGGCAGCATCACCGCCGGCACCTCGATGCTGATCTTCGGCTGGCTCGTCTACCTGATCCTGCGCGGCCTGTTCAGCCACCGCGTCGGCCAGATCGTCATCGGCGTGCTCATCTTCCTGGCCTGGGGCAGCCTGCTCCTCGGCGTACTCCCCGGGCAGACCGGTGTCTCCTGGCAGGGCCACCTCTTCGGCGCGATCGGCGGTGCGCTGGCTGCCTGGCTGCTCAACGACCCGCCCCAGAAGCAAGCCCAGAAGAAGGCTGCCTGAACCAGTTGTTGGAGACTGGCTGCATGCAGATCCTCTCCATCCAGTCGCACGTGGCCTTCGGCTACGTCGGCAACTCGGCGGCAGTCTTCCCGATCCAGCGCCTCGGTCACGAGGTCTGGCCCGTGCTCACGGTCAACTTCTCCAACCACACCGGCTACGGCGCGTGGCGTGGACCGGTCGTGGCCGCCGACCAGGTCGCGGAGGTCATCGAGGGGATCTCCGAACGCGACGGCCTCTCCACCGTCTCCGCGGTCCTGTCCGGCTACCAGGGCGACCCCGCCGTGGGCGCGATCGTCCTGGATTCCGTACGCCGCGTGAAGGCGCTCAACCCGCGAGCCCTCTACTGCTGCGACCCGGTGATGGGAGACGTCGGGCGCGGCATGTTCGTCCGTGAAGGCATCCCGGAGTTCATGCGCGACGAGGTCGTCCCGGCCGCCGACGTGATCACTCCCAACCACTTCGAGCTCAACTTCCTGGCCGGCGTCGAGTCGACCGACACGCTCCAGGAGGTGCTCGCCGCCGTCGACATCGTCCGTGAGTCCGGCCCGTCGAACGTGCTCGTGACCTCGGTGATCACCAAGGACCCGACCCATCTGGACCTGGTCGCCGTCTCCGACGAGGGCGCCTGGTCGGTCACCACTCCCTTGCTCCCGATCTCGCCCAACGGTGGCGGTGACGTCACCGCGGCGGTCTACCTCTCCCACCTGCTCTCGACCGGCTCCACCCCCGCCGCCCTCGGCCGCACCGCGAACACCCTCTTCGCCATCCTCGACCGCACCCTGAAGTCCGGCCGTCGCGAGCTCGAGCTCATCGCCTCCCAGGACGACATCGCCAACCCGCCGACGACGTACGAGGTCACTCAGCTGCGCTGAGACCTGCATCGGAGCCGGTGACAGGAGTCGAACCCGCGACATTTCGCTTACAAGGCGAACGCTCTACCAACTGAGCTACACCGGCATGCCGTACGCCTCCGCGACGGCGAGACAATCGTAGCCAGTCACCGCCCGATGTGCGCACCCGACGCCCCTACACCGGCGCGCGGAGGTGGGCGAAGTTGGTGGTGCGGCGGAGGGTGAAGCCGAGGGCCTGGTAGAGCCGGATGGCGTTCTCGTTGGTGCCGCTGGCGTGCAGGAGGGCGCGCTCGCCGCGCTGATTGATGCCGTACGTCACCGCCCGCACGAGCCTCCCGGCGAGCCCCTGCCCGCGGAAGTCGGCGTCGGTGCAGACCGCACTAACCTCGGTCCAGCCGCGGGGGTGGTTGCGCTCGCCGGCCATCGCGACGAGGCGACCGCCGGCGCGGATGCCGAGATAGGTGCCCATCTCGATGGTGCGCGGCTCGAACGGACCCGGCCTGGTCCGCTCGATCAGATCGAGGATCTCCGGGACGTCGGCCGGCCCCAGCACGACGACGTCGGCGTCGGGCACCGCGACGACCCCGTCGTCGATCATCTGCACGCCCTCGCCACCGCCGAGGACCTCCCACCCGACAGGCGGGCGAACCGGACGTGGCGAGGTGAAGAAGCAGGTCCCGGCCGGCCCGAGCAGCGCGGCGAGATCAGCCCAGGCCCGGGGCGAGTCCTCGGCGATCCCGGCGAAGGCGGCGACCTGCGGGTCGTAGCGCGCGGCCAGCCCGGAGATCTTGCCCAGATGCCGGTTCGGTCCGACGAGGGACTCCCAGACGATGTTGTCCAGGACGGAGCTCGTCTCAGCAATCGGTCGCGCATCAGTGGTCACGCGCGGCATCCTATTCTCTAGCAACTCGCTAGACATTATGTGTTTTGCCTAGCGGTCCCCCAGACCCGAGGAAGCCATGACCACCACCGCCACCCCGGCCGCCGCCGAGGCCGACCCACCAGCACCTCCGGAGGACCCCCTCGCCACCAGAAGGGTCGCGCCCCGCCGTCACTACGGCCGCTGGGTCGTCACTGCGGTCGTCCTCGCCCTCACCGTCGAGGCGGTCCGCGCGCTCGCGGCCAACCCGGCCTACCAGTGGGACCGGATCTCCTACTACTTCACCCTCGACGTCGTGCTCGACGCGCTGCTGGTGACGCTCGAGGTGACCGCGGTCAGTGCGGTCGTGGGCTTCGTCGGCGGCGTCGTCCTGGCCCTGGGTCGGATGTCGGGCAACCCGCTGGTCAACGCCCTGAGCTGGTTCTACATCTGGTTCTTCCGCTCGCTGCCCCTGGTCGTTCTCCTCATCATCATCTTCAACGCCTCCCTCTTCTTCCCTCAGATCGGGATCAACATCCCGTTCGGCCCGAGCCTGGTCTCCTACGACGTCGACGGGCTGCTGGTGCCGTTCGTGGCCGCGGTCGTCGGACTCAGCCTCAACGAGGCCGCCTTCGCCGCCGAGATCATCCGCGGCGGGCTGCTCTCGGTCGACCACGGCCAGATCGAGGCCGCCAACGCGCTCGGCCTCTCGCCCTGGCGCCGCCTGCGCCAGGTCGTCCTGCCCCAGGCGCTGCGCAGCATCGTTCCCGGCTACGTCAACCAGCTGATCGGCCTGGTCAAGGCATCCTCGCTGGTCTACTACGTCTCCCTGGTCGACCTCTTCGGCATCGTCTACCAGCTCGAGAGCACCCACGTCAGCGACAAGGTGGCCATCCTCCTGGTCGGCACCGCCTGGTATCTCGTCATCGCCGCGGTCCTCTCCGTCCTCCAGCACTACGTCGAGCGCCACTACTCCCGCGGCTGGGAGGTCCGCCCATGACCATCACCGAGAAGACCACCGACGGCGTACGCGTCCGCAACGCGCACAAAGCCTTCGGCCCTCACCCGGTCCTGAAGGGGATCGACCTCGACCTGCCCCCGGGGACGGTGACGGTCGTCATCGGCCCGTCCGGGTCCGGCAAGTCCACCCTGCTGCGTACGCTCAACCACCTCGAGACGCTGGACCTCGGCTATGTCTCGGTGGCCGGTGAGCTGATCGGCGTACGCGAGCACAACGGCCGCCTGCACGAGCTCAGCCCGCGCGCGGTGCGCAGGCAGCGCAGCCGGATCGGGTTCGTCGCGCAGAGCTTCAACCTCTTCCCCCACCTCACCGTCGCCGCCAACGTCGCCGAACCGCTGCTCGCCCACAAGGTCGCCGGCTGGGATGCGGCCTACACCAAGGCGTACGAGCTGCTGGGTCGGGTCGGTCTGAAGGACCGCTGCACCGACTACCCCCGCCAGCTCTCCGGCGGCCAGCAGCAGCGGGTGGCGATCGCCCGTGCGCTGGCGCTCGAGCCCGAGCTGCTGCTCTTCGACGAGCCCACCTCTGCCCTCGACCCCGAGCTGGTCGGCGAGGTGCTCGCGGTCATCAAGGAGCTGGCGCAGAGCGGGAAGACACTGGTCATCGTCTCCCACGAGATCGGCTTCGCCCGTGACGTCGCCGACCACGTCGTCTTCATCGACGGCGGCGTCGTGGTCGAGCAGGGGCCTCCGGCCCAGGTGCTCGACCACCCTCAGCACGCTCGCACCCGCGAGTTTCTCGGCAAGGTCCGCTAACCCCCACCCCCTAAGGAGACAACCATGTCCGACGACACCACCACCGAGCCCACCGACACAGAGACCACCGACGCAGAGACCACCGACAAGCCAGACCCCAAGCGCGACAGCCCCTCCCCCGAGATCCCCCCACGCCGGCGGACCCCGTTGATCGTCGCCGCCGTCGCGGTGGTCGCCGTGATCGCGGTCGTCGCCGCCTTCCTCCTCGGCAGAGGCTCGGACGAGGAGACCGCGACCGAGACCGACGGCGAGGTGACCAGCGTGAAGATCGGCGAGGTCGCCGGGGTGGCCGCGAAGCCGACCAGCATCGACGTACCGGTGGTCGAGGAGATCCGCGCGAAGGTGCCGGCCGAGATCCTGGAGCGCGGGACCCTGAAGATCGGCCAGGGAGCCCTGCCCGCCGGCTTCCCGCCGCTGGCGTTCGTCGGCACCGACAACACCACCCTGACCGGCTCCGAGCCCGACTTCGGCCGGCTCATCGCGGCCGTGCTCGGGCTGAAGCCGGAGCTGGCCAACGCCACCTGGCAGAACCTCTTCGTCGGCCTCGACGCCGGCACCAGCGATGTCGCGATCTCCAATGTGACCGACACCGAGGAGCGCAAGCAGAAGTACGACTTCGCCTCCTACCGCCAGGACAACCTCGGCTTCGCCACGGCCGGCACCTCGACCTGGAAGTTCGACGGCGACTACCGCGCGCTCGACGGCCTGAAGGTCGCGGTCGGCTCGGGCACCAACCAGGAGAAGATCCTGCTGGAGTGGCAGGCGAAGCTGAAGGCCGAGGGCAAGAAGCTGGACGTCAAGTACTTCCCGGACAACCCCGCGACCTGGACCGCCCTGGAGTCGGGCCAGATCGACGCGTTCTTCGGCCCCAACCCGGGCATCGCCTACCAGATCGCCGGGACCGACGACACGTTCCGCAACTCGGGCACGTTCTCCGGCGCGGGCGAGTCCCTGCAGGGTCTGATCGCCGCGACCACCAAGAAGGACAGCGGACTGGTCGAGGCGCTGGCCGACGCGATCAACTACCTGATCGAGAACGGTCAGTACGCCACCTGGCTGAAGACCTACGGCCTCTCGAACGAGGCCGTGGAGAAGTCCGAGATCAACCCGCCGGGCCTGCCGCTGGAGAACCAGTGACCCGCTGAGTGACCCTCACCGGCTCACTGGCCGGCACCCTCCAACGGGACGTACTCGTGGGCGGTGAGGGCCCCGTTGGTCTCCAGCTCGACGGACTGGACGCCGACGGGGAGCCCGTCGGCGTAGGTGATCAGCGTGACCTCGGCGGTGCGGCGGATCTTGCCCATCGCGAAGGCGTACGCGGCGCCGCCGGTGGTGCCGTTGGTGTAGGTCCACCCCACGTCGCCGTTCTCGCCGGTCACCTCGCTCGGCCCCTGGTGGACGTGGCGGTGGCCGCCGACGACGAGGGTCGCGCAGCCCCGGCGTAGGGTCTCGCGGCCCAGCGACGGGTCGTGGACGAGGAGGGTCGCGACGGGCTCACCCTCCTCCTTCGAGGCACAGGCGATGTCGGCCAGCTTCTCGCCGGCCTCCTCGAGGGTGACGCCCTTCTCATCGATCCAGTTGCCGAGGCCGCTGGTGCGCGGATCGGGGACACCCAGGAGCGTCGAGCCACCGGGGCCGTCGACGACCTCGCCGTCGAGCATGGTCCAGCCGCTGTCTGCCAGGTAGGAGCCGACCGTCGGGCCGTGGTCGTGGTTGCCGGTGACCGCCCACTTGTCCAGGCCGTCGCTGGCGTCGGTGAGCGAGTCGAGGGAGAAGGTCTCCCAGTCGGACCCGGTCGAGGTGTCGTCCCCGGCGTCGAGGATGCCGGTCGCGCCGCCCTCGTCGGCGATCGCGCGCACCACGGAGTCCATGCCGACGTTGTCGTGGCGATCGGAGACGAGTACCGACACGGTCTCGTCCTCGCCCGGCTCGCGCAGCGCCAGGTCCGGCACCTTCGCGACCACCTTCTCGTAGAAGATCCGGCTGGAGTTGTAGGTGTCGACGGCGCTGGCCACGAGCCGGCGGGTCTGGTTGGCATAGGCGTCGCCGCGGACCTCCACGTCGGCCAGCTCCTCGGGCACGGGGATATCCGCGCCGAGGAAGTCGGCCAGCGGGGTCCAGTCGCCGGCGACCGGTCCGGCCTCCTTGTCGGCGGCAGGCGCTCCGGGCTCGCCCCAGGGCTGCCAGACCGCGACCGCGAGCACCGCCACCGTGACCACGCCGATGCCCGCGGTGGTGAGGCCGTGCCGGGTGTGGGCCGATTCCTTGACACGTCTGCGCAGGTCAGCCCGGCGTTGGGAGCCGGGAAGCCACCACAGCAGAACTCCTCCGGCGACGATCGCCAACGAGACGGCGGCGCCGCGGAGCACGGCCGCGACGAGCATCGACTCGACCTGGTCCACCACGACCGCGCGCTGGCCGTCGGGGGCCGAGCCGAGCACCGCGTAGCGCTCGAAGAGCTCGTCCATCGACCGCAGCTCGGTCTTGCCGAGGGCGACGTCGACACCGATCGGGCCACCGATGTCCAGACGTACGTCAGGCAGCACCGGTCCGGTGTGGATGATCGCCTTCCCCGACAGCGTCGGGCGCAGGACCGAGTCGTGGCCGGCCAGGACCACCTGGCGTTCGCTGGACAGGAAGAGCCACGCGCTCAGCGCCACGGCCAGCACGAGCCACAGCACTCCGAGCCCCGCCCAGAAGGCGAGGCCCCGAAACAGAGCGCGGCGAGAAGTCAGCGACGCGCCTCCGCGACCGCGTAGAGCACGACCGACGCGGCGACGCCGGCATTGAGGGACTCTACGGAGTTGACCATCGGGATCGACACTATCTGGTCGCAGGTTTCCTGGACCAGGCGGGAGAGCCCACCACCCTCGGCACCGACGACGATCACCAGCGGACCGTCGGCGAGGCCGTCGGGGGCACCCAGCTCGGGCAGCGTGATGTCACCCTCCATGTCGAGCCCGACGACCATGCAGCCGGCCTCCTGGTAGGCCTTCAGCTGCCGGGTCAGGTTGACCGTCTGAGCGACCGGGATCCGCGACGCGGCACCGGCGCTCGTCTTCCAGGCGGCGGCGGTCATGCCCGCGGCACGCCGCTCGGGGATGACCACGCCGTGAGCGCCGAAGGCGGCCGCGGAGCGGACGATCGCACCGAGGTTGCGCGGGTCGGTGACCTGGTCCAGCGCCACGATCAGCGCCTTCTCCCCGGTCTCGGCCGCCCGGTCGATCAGGTCGTCGGCGTGGGCGTACTCATAGGCCGGGATCCGCGCGGCCAGACCCTGGTGGCCGTTGAAGCCGGTCAGCCGGTCGAGCTCGACCTTGGTCACCTCGAGCAGCGAGATGCCCTTCTCGGAGGCGAGCATGAACGCCTCGCGGAGCCGCCCGTCGCGCTCGGCACCCTCGGCGACGTAGAGCCCGTTGACCGGTACGTCCTCGCGCAGCGCCTCGACCACGGAGTTGCGTCCGATGATCCACTCGGCGTCGCCGGCGGCCCGCTTGCGCGGCCCCTTGCCGGCTCGCTTCTCGGCGGCCTGGGCCGCCTTGTGCGCCTTGTGGTAGGGCCGGTCGACCGCCCTCGGCGTCGGGCCCTTGCCCTCGAGGCCCTTGCGCCGGTTGCCGCCGGTGCCCACCTGGGCACCCTTCTTGCGTCCCTTCGCGATCGCTCCGCGACGCTGGGAGTTGCCTGCCATCAGTTAACGCTCCATTTCGGACCCTCAGGGGTGTCCTCGATCTCGATCCCGGCGTCCTTGAGCCGGTCTCGCATGGCATCTGCGCGGGCCCAGTCCTTGGCGGCGCGCGCCTCGGCACGCTCGTCCAGGACCCCGCGAACTAGTACGTCGAGCGCGCCGGTGAGCTTCTCGTCGTCCCCGCTCGTCGGACCCCACGCCGGGTCGGCGGGGTCCAAGCCAAGAACGTCAAGCATGCGGCGAACCTCCCCAGCCAGTTCCTTCGCTCGCTCCGATTGCAGATCACCAAGGAACCGGTTAGCCCGGCGGACGGTGTTGTGGATAACTGCGACCGCCGCGGGCGTACCAAGGTCGTCGTCCATCGCTGACGCAAAGGCGTCCCACGCCGCAGCGGCGGTGAGGTCGTCATCCTCGGTGTCCACGTCAACGGACTTGATCTTCAACAGGTCGTTCAGCTGCAAGCCGGCTTCAACGCGCTCCAGGAAGCCCTCGATCCGCTGGAACGCCAACGCCGCCTCGTCCAGGGCAGCGAAGGAGAACTCGACGTGGGACCGGTAGTGGGCCGCGACCAGGTAGTAGCGCAGCTCGATGCCGCGTACCTTCTTCAGGACCTCGGGGATGACCAGCGAGTTGCCCAGCGACTTCGACATCTTCTCGCCCGAGGTGGTGATCCAGGCGTTGTGGAGCCAATAGCTCGCGAAGGGGCGACCGGCAGCGCGCGACTGCGCCTGCTCGTTCTCGTGGTGCGGGAAGCGCAGGTCGAGGCCACCGCCGTGGAAGTCGAAGGCGGGCCCGAGGTATTTCCCGGCCATCGCCGAGCACTCGATGTGCCAGCCCGGACGGCCCAGCCCCCAGGGCGAGGGCCAGGAGGCGGTCTCCGGCTCGGAGACCTTCCGGCCCTTCCACAGCGCGAAGTCACGAGGGTCGCGCTTGCCCCGTGGGTCGGCGTCGGCCGCGGCCTCCATGTCGTCGACCTTCTGCCCCGACAGCTCGCCGTAGGAGGGCCAGGAGCGCACGTCGAAGTAGACGTCGGCCGAGCCGTCCTCGGCGGCGTAGGCGTGCCCCTTCGCGATCAGCTCCTCGATCAGCGCGATGATCTCGGGGATGTGACCGGTGGCCAGCGGCTCGTAGGTCGGGCGGGCGACGTTGAGCGAGGCGTAGGCGGCGTCGAGCTCGCGGTGCATGTCGTAGGCGAGGTTGTACCAAGGTCGGCCCTGGTCCGCGGACTTCGCCAGGATCTTGTCGTCGATATCGGTCACGTTGCGGATGAACGTGGTCTCGTAGCCCGACGCCCGCAGCCACCGCTGCAGCACGTCGAAGTTCACCCCGCTCCGCACATGCCCGACATGCGGCTCGCTCTGCACGGTCAGGCCACAGACATAGAGCGACGCCTTGCCGGGCTGCAAGGGTGTGAAGTCACGTACTTCACGGGTCGCCGAGTCGTAGAGCCGAAGTGCCATACCCCAAGTCTAGGGACGTACGCGGGTTCCCTACCTATCGCGACGCACGATGAGCGAGCGCCAGCGAGCGAACAACGGGTATTTCATCGGGCCGCGTCGGCATCCTCGCGCCTGCGCTACCGGCGCGGCACGATGAGCGCGGTTGCTATCGCGGCTACGCCCTCGCCGCGCCCCGTAAGCCCCAGGCCGTCGGAGGTCGTCGCGGTCACCGTGACCGGCGCGGCCGCCGCGGCGGAGAGCGCCTGGTTGGCCTCGTCGCGCCGCGGACCGATCTTGGGCCGGTTGCCGATCACCTGCACCGCGATGTTCCCGATCTCGAAACCGGCCTCACGGACCCGGCGCGCGGCCTCGGCGAGCAGGACGACCCCGGCCGCCCCTGCCCACTCGGGCTCGGAGGTGCCGAAGTTGGACCCCAGGTCGCCGAGTCCCGCAGCGGAGAAGAGCGCGTCGCAGCAGGCGTGGGCCGCGACGTCGCCGTCGGAGTGCCCCGCCAGGCCCTGCTTCTCGTCCGGGAAGGCCAGACCGGCCACATGCATCGGGACACCGTCGGCCAGGCTGTGTACGTCGGTCCCGATGCCGACCAGAGGAAGCTGCACGCTCCGCAGTCTCCCAGATGTCCCGTCTCAGGCGACCTTCCGGTGCCCGACGTGGATGAGCCCGTCGACGACTCGGACCTCGTAGACGGGGATGGTCACGTGCGGGTCGTCCAGGCACTGACCCGTACGCAGGTCGAACCCGTGCCGGTGAGCCGGCGAGGCCACGAACGGCACTCCGTCGCGCACCCCGACGATGCCCTTGGCGATCACCGACGCCTTGGCGAACGGGTCGTGGTTTCCGAGGGCGTAGACGACGTCGTCGGACATCCGGAAGATGGCGATGGCCTGCCCGTGGACCAGCGCCGTGGCGCCGCGCTTGACCTCGAGCGCATCGACCGGGCAGACGGACTGCCAGTCTCTCTGGTCGTCTCGCTGGGCTTGCTGGCGCTCGCTCATGACGTCGCCGGCCCGAGCCGCTTCGTCGACATTCGTCGGGTCCTCCCTTCGGTGGATTTGAACGCTATGGGGCGTCGTGGTCACCTCCTGTTTCGCTTTGTTACGGGTGCGTAAACACCAGCGCCCAGCCCCTCTGCCCCCTCCTCCACCGAACGGATAGCCTCCAGGGGTGCCCGCCGCTCTCGTCCTCCTGGCCGCCGGATCCGGCACCCGCGTCGGAGCCGCCACCAACAAGGTGCTGCTCCCGCTCGACGGGTCCGACGATCCGGCCTCCTCAGCCCTCGGCCTCTCGCTCCGGACCGCGCTGGAGGTGCCTGACGTGCGCCGCCTCGTCCTGGTCGTACGCAGCGGCGACGAGGAGGCAGTCGCGGCCGTCGCGCAGCCTCTGCTCGGCGATCGCGAGGTCGCAATGGTGGACGGCGGCGACACCCGCCATGCCTCCGAGCAGGCCGCGCTCGCCGTGCTCCGGGCCGACATCGAGGCCGGCGAGATCGACGTGGTCGCGATCCACGACACCGCCCGGCCGCTGGCCGCACCCGAGCTCTTCCTCGCGGTCATCGCCGCCGCCGGCGAGCACGGTGGCGCCATCCCCGCCGCGCCGCTCACCCACCTCTCGACGCGCGACCTGCAGCCCGTGGCAGGTGCCCTCGTCGGCGTACAGACACCGCAGGCGTTCCGGGCATCCGACCTGCTGGCCGCCTATGCCCGGGCCGCGGCGGACGGCTTCGACGGCACCGACACCGGCGCGACGCTGGAGCGCTACGCGTCCGGCGTACGCATCGTCGCCGTGCCCAGCTCTCCGCTGAACCTCAAGGTGACCTTCGCCGACGACCTGCAGGCGGCCGCGGCGCTGCTCAGCTGACCGCTCAGCCGCGCGAGAGCGCCTCGAGCAGGCGTACGTCATCCTCGGACCCGACCCGGCGACCGACCGGAGGCGCCTCGACCGAGACGACCGGGAACCGGCGGGCCAGCGCCCCCGCGATCTCGGCGAAGTCGCCGGCGGGCCAGTCGTCCAGCGCGGCGACGACAGCCGGAGGCAGCACGATCGGCGAGGCGACCGAGACGAGCGCTGACCGGTCGACGGTCTCGCCGAGGATCGGCACCCCGTCCTCGATACCGAGCTTCTTGACCGTATCCGTCACCGGGCGTACGCCGACCACGACCGCCTCGCGCGCGAGCGCGGTCGTGACACAGTGGGCGATGAAGGCCGGCGGGGTCATCGGGCACAGCGAGTCGTGCAGGACCAGCGGCTCCTCGGCCGCGACCATCCCTTCCCACGAGGTGGTGAAGTCGACCGGGGTCACACCGGACTCCCCGAGGGACCACGTCGCTGCGGCGACCAGCGCCTCACCGTGGATCAGCGCGAACGGCAGCGATCCGCGGCCGTCCTCGGCGACGATCCCGAGAGCCGGCGGGACCTCGGCGGTCTCGTCGATCTCGTCGTAGTCGGCGTAGGGGTCCTCCATGGGAGTCACCGTATCCGCACGAAAACGCGAAACAGGCCCCGGGTTTCCCCGGAGCCTGTAACGCAGACCGAAACCAGCCTCAGCTGGCCAGCACCTCGTCGAGGAGGACTTCAGCCTTGTCTTCGTTGGTGTGCTCGCACAGCGCGAGCTCCGAGACGAGGATCTGGCGTGCCTTGGCGAGCATGCGCTTCTCCCCGGCGGAGAGGCCACGGTCACGCTCACGACGCCACAGGTCACGCACGACCTCGGCGACCTTCATGACATCGCCGCTGTGCAGCTTCTCCAGGTTTGCCTTGTAACGACGCGACCAGTTGGTCGGCTCTTCGACGTGCTCCGCACGAAGCACCTCGAAGACTCGATCAAGCCCGTCCTTGTCTACGACGTCTCGAACTCCGACGAGCTCGAGGTTGTTGGCCGGAACACGCACCACGAGGTCCTGCTGAGCGATGATGCGGAGGACCAGATACTGCCGCTCCTCGCCCTTGATGGTGCGCATCTCGATGTCTTCGATGACGGCCGCGCCATGGTTCGGGTATACGACGGTCTCGCCGACGGTGAAAGTCATATTTTTAGGTACCCCTTCCTAGGTCCATAAGTCTACCACGGATCTTAGAATTCGGATTCCGTGTTTGCGCAGGTCAGGGGCTCAATCTGGGGTTGACAGATTGACGACTTGTGTGGTTCCGCGCGCGCAGGCCCGCCAGGCGTGGCAGCATGGCTGATTTCGAAACGACGCCGAAATCTCGCCGTAGCCAGCCTGTTGTCCTGCGCGGCTCGGCCGAGTGCCCGATACTGCCGCCATGGCGAATGCATCGCAGAGCGCCCCCAAGACCATCTTCACCGTGTCGTCGCACGCCCAGGATCAGGACCCGGAACAGACGCAGGCCAGCGCGTCGGCCGTTCCTGATGCCCCGGCAGGCAGAGCAAGCGTCATGGACAAGATCGGCAACTGGGCCCCGCTCCTCCTCATCCGCTCCGCCCACCCCCGGCAGGCGGTGCTGACGGCCATCGGCCTGTCGGTGGCGGCCGTCCTCGCCGGGATGACGACACGCGAGGTGACGCTGATCGCGGTGACCGTGCTCGTCGGCCAGGCCGTGCTCGGCTGGCACAACGACCTCGTCGACCAGGTCGTCGACCGTCGTCACGAGCGCGAGGGCAAGCCGATCTCGGACGGCCGGCTCGAACCGGGCGGCGTCTGGTTCGCACTGTGCTGCGGCGTACTGCTCGTCATTCCGCTCTCGGTCACCGCGGGCACGGTGGCGGGGCTGTTCTACCTCGGCTCGCTGGTGCTCGGGATGCTCGCCAACGTACTGCTGCGCAAGGGCCTCTTCTCCTGGGTCCTGTGGGCGGCGGCCTTCGCCTGCTACCCCGGATATCTCTCGTACGCCGGCTGGGCCGGTGAGTCCTCGGGCGGACCGCCCCACTGGGTGATGGTCGCGCTCGCCGCGGCGCTCGGCGTGGGTGTGCACTTCCTGACCGCGCTGTGGGGCCTGGTCGCCGACAACCAGGACAAGTGGACGTACCTGCCGCTCAGGGCGGGACTGAAGCTCGGGGCCGGCAAGCTCCTCCTCGTCACGCTGGTCTACATCGCCGCGGTGATCGGCGGGATGCTGTACGCCGCGAGCGCCGTCGGCCTACGTGCCTGACCCTTTTCCGATATCGCAGTATCGGGCGGATAGAGTGTCGCGCGTGACGACCAAGGTTATGCAGAAGCGGCTCGCAGTGACGGGCGCACTCGTGGCTCTCGCCCTCCCGGCGCTCACCGCCTGCAGCAGCTTCGACTACGCGACCGACCGGCCCAACGAGATCACCCACGGTGGCTCGACGCTCGACGGTGCCATCCGGATCAACGCCGCTCGCATCGTGACCGCGCAGGAAGGCTCCGGCGTCCTGGTCGGCACCTTCTCGCTCGACCCGGCGATCAACCCGGCGGTCACCGGCAAGGCGCTGCCGTCGGTCACCTCCATCGCCACGGGGACCGAGGCCGAGGAGACGGTCACGCCCGAGTCGTTCACCCCGATCGAGCTGCCGAAGTCCGGCATCATCAACCTGGCCGACCCGACCGTCGGTGGCATCGCGGTCACCGGCGACTTCAAGCCGGGCGACAGCATCCCGATGACCTTCACCTTCTCCGACGGTGAGGAGCGGACCATCAACGTCCCGGTCGTCACCCAGTGCGGTCCGTACGCCGAGGTCGTCGCCGCCGTCGCCGACGAGACCACGAAGCCCGCGAAGAAGGGCAAGAACGCGGAGGACCAGGCGTCCGAGGGCGCTGCCGGTGAGGAAGCCGCCGAGGGCACCGAGGAGGCGTCGACCCTGCCGGCCGACGAGTCCGCCGAGGGCGAGCACGCCACCGAGACCGAGGGTGAGGCGCACGGCGAGGCCGAGGACCCCTACTCGTGCGAGTTCCCCCCGGCCGCTCTGCCCGGTGCCGAGGAAGCTCACTGATGACCTACAAGCTCGTCCTTCTGCGTCACGGCGAGAGCGAGTGGAACGCGCTCAACCTGTCGACGGGCTGGGTCGACGTCGACCTCACCGACAAGGGCCGGGCCGAGGCCGTCAACGGCGGGAAGCTGCTGACCGATGCCGGGATCCTTCCCGACCTGGTCCACACGAGCCTGCTGCGCCGCGCGATCAACACGGCCAACATCGCCCTCGACGCCGCCGACCGCCACTGGATCCCGGTGCGCCGCGACTGGCGCCTCAACGAGCGCCACTACGGCGCGCTCCAGGGCAGGAACAAGTCCGAGACACTGAAGAAGTTCGGCGAGGAGCAGTTCCAGCTGTGGCGTCGTTCCTATGACGTACCGCCGCCGCCGATCGAGGCCGACTCCGAGTTCTCCCAGGCCGGTGACCCGCGCTACGCCGACATCGACGTGCCCGCGACCGAGTGCCTCAAGGACGTCGTCGCCCGGATGATCCCCTACTGGGAGTCGGCGATCGTGCCCGACCTCCAGACCGGCAAGACCGTCCTCGTGACCGCCCACGGCAACAGCCTGCGTGCGCTGGTCAAGCACCTCGACAACATCTCCGACACCGAGATCGCCAAGCTCAACATCCCCACGGGCCAGCCGTTGGTCTACGAGCTCGACGAGTCGCTGAAGCCGGTCGTCGCCGGCGGCACCTACCTCGACCCCGAGGCCGCGGCCGCCGCGGCCGAGGC